>NZ_JBBFKU010000009.1:0-95601 GCF_037481895.1 Tenuifilum sp. | reverse complement strand
ACTTTACCATGGGAGTTGGTTTTTGGGTCAATGTAAAACTATCCCTTAACGGGGATATTTCCAACTCCCATTTTTTATCTACAAAATTTTATTTTGGACGGATGTGAAGTCAGTTGACATTTTTTCTCTTTTAATAATCATTTCGAATCTGGATTGCAGTCTCAATCCAATCTTCAATATGCTCGCTTATATAATCATAAACATTTTTGCTTGTTGTGTATGGCGGGTCATAAGTCTTTACGATACTTGATAGTTTTTTATTATCCCTTTGCATTGTAAAATCATCAAAAGGATTTTTGCCTTTATTTGATTGTTCTCCTGCTGAATTTTTCAGATTGTGGATATAAATACCCAGCAAACCTTTTCCGTCATTCCAAGATTTTTCTATTTCATACTTTATCCATTTACGACCAGCAGTATTTTCTCCAATCAAAACTATGGTACACGAACGACCATTAAGTTGGTCATCAATCCATTTTTGAATGGCTTTGTCTCCGCCTTTTGTAACAGTTTCCCAATCGTTATCCGAAGCAGGTTTATTACCTTCTACTTTTCCAATATTTCTAACCTGAGAAGCTCTCCAGTTATCAGGTTTGTAGTGAAAACTATAAAAAACTCGTCTTGTCATGTTTCTAAATTTTTAAGGTTAATATGATGGTTGCGGTCTTTTTCTTATGGTGCACAACTCGTTTATAACCGTACCAAAAGTAATTATATACATCTATTTTGGGTGTATAACCGTACTTTTTGTAAGGTTTATTCAAAAATATAATATTTTCATTAATCATCAAATGAACTTTTAATTTTTTCATACTACTCTACTTAACACTTGAAATTGTTCGTTGATGAATGATAGTGAGTTTTGTAGAACGTAGATTACGCTGATTTGTTAGCTTTACACGGTTTAAAGGGGTTTAATATAAAGGTGTTTAATGTAATTCAGTGCGGGCGGGTATTAGCAACAATGAACCAGTTCTGTTCCGGGTTCTATAGCCGTATTCCCATTACCAGTATATCGTCGAGTTGGTCGTGGGGGCCAATCCATTGGTCAATGGTGTCGTCAAGAATTGTTTTTTGCTCTGTCATATTCTTTTCGGAGATACTAAGCAAGAGTTCCTTGAAGTTCTTTGACATAAACTTGCGGTTATCGGGCCCGCCAAACTGGTCAACATACCCATCGGAGAACATGTATATGCAATCGTTCTTTTTTATCTCAATCTCATGGAGGGTAAATGATTCTACCTCGTTTATATGTACTCCAACAGGCATTTTATCACCCTTGTACTCAATCAATTTTCTGTCTCTAATCAGGTAGAGCGGATTGTACGCACCGGCAAACAGGAGGGTGCTAGTATCGTAATCAATTACGCTTAGGGCAACGTCCATTCCATCTTTTGTTTCGTTTTCCTTGCCCACCTGCGCTAGGGCTTTTTTGATATTGGTTCTTAGCTCATTCAGCAGAATGTGAGGGCGAACATCGTTGGTATTTTTAACAATCTCGGTAAGGAGGGTAATTCCCAGCAAGCTCATAAATGCGCCGGGTACTCCATGCCCGGTACAATCGGCAGCGGCTACAATTATTTTGCTCCCTTTCTGGGTCATCCAGTAGAAATCGCCACTAACAATATCGCGGGGTTTAAGTAAAATAAAGTAATCCTTAAGTATCATGTCGGCAACTTCCTTGCTTGGCATTACGGCTGTTTGTATTCGTCGGGCATACGAAATACTCTTAATGATATCCTGGTTCTGCGATATTATTTGGTCACGTTGCGATGTTATTTCATCGCGTTGCGCTTCAATTTCCTCCTTCTGCTGTAGAATTTCCTGGTTCAACACTTTAAGCTCATCGCGCTGTTTCTCAATGGCGTTCTTTTGCTCCTCAATGGTTTTTGTCCTTTCCTTTACCTTTTGTTCAAGGATTTGTTTTTCCTTGATGAGGTTTTTCTCCCTAGCTCTAATAATTACTACAATAAGAGCAACAGCAATGGCTGCAACCAGTGAGTAAAACCAAATTGTTTGGTAGAATGGAGGGGTAACGCTAAACGAGTACTCCTTAATATCGCTTATATTATTCATGGCGTCGCGGGCCCGAATCTGCAGGACGTGGTTTCCCGGAGGGAAGTATGGGAAGTCTTTTTCTGGAACATTACCCCAGTCGGACCACTCGGACATAAGCCCCTTAAGCTTGAACTGGTATTCCACGCCTTTCTCCTTCAGGTAGAAGGGTGCACCCAGCTTAATCTTAAATGCATTGTTGTTAGCTTCCAGCTCAACGTAATTGGTGTTAAGGCTATTCCCTGATTTATCCAAAACCTGTTTTACGAAAAGGTTAACCGCTTTAAGGGTATCGTTTTGCTTGGTTGGGTAGATTTTGTATAGCTGGCTAAAACCATTTACCACCCAAACCTCGTTGCTATCGGCATAGCTTATAGAGTTAACCCGGTCAAGCAATCCAATGTATTTTGCAATCCTTTGATTCTGTTCCGTTTTTGGGAAGGTGTACCAAATCTGTCCGGCTCTTAACCAGGTTTGCTCGGGGCTAGAGTAGAATGCCTTGTAATTGGTTTGTTGGGCATATTCGGGATGTGCACCAATGCTATCGGCAGTATGGTAAAACTTAAATATCCTTGTAGGGGTAATAATCAGGTATTCAGCACCTACCTTTCGTACAACAGGCGATACAACCGAGTATTTACCTTCGGAAATGGGAATCAGTTTGGGGTTACCTGAGTTAATATTAGTTGCTTTGTACACTTTATAATCAGTTGTAAAAACTATTTCCGATTCGGTTATCTCCGAAACCGATGTAATTTTTTCGTTATTAAGTTTTAATACCGCCTTTGGGT
Organism: Tenuifilum sp.; assembly: GCF_037481895.1. NCBI lineage: Bacteria > Pseudomonadati > Bacteroidota > Bacteroidia > Bacteroidales > Tenuifilaceae > Tenuifilum > Tenuifilum sp. Next base: position 92,755 of record NZ_JBBFKU010000009.1, on the reverse strand, counting down.
TTAAATTGCCTTCTTCGTATTTAATTCGGTAAAGTGTTCCCCACGAACCAATGTATAGGACATTTTTATCGAAAACACTTGGATTGATGCTAAAAATATATTGGCTGGGAATAATGGGTTTTGGATCAGCCATGCCAATATAGTATAATCCGGTGCTCGACGCTATTAAAAGAATATTGTTCCAGGTCTGAAGCGCGCTAATTTTACCACTTATCCCACTAATTTTTTGGTAAATAAAGTTGCTTGAGAGCAACAATCGCTCTTTCCTTTTAATTACTTTTTTTTCGTATTCTATTTGCTCGGTTTCAATTTCATTGGTTTGGATTTGGCTAGGTTCCATTGGCATTTGCTCTGCTCGTTCCCCACCAAAGATTCTGGCAAATAGGCCTTTTTTCTTTGCAGTTGTCTGTTGGTCTTTTTCAGGTTCCTGAGGGGGTTGTGGCTGAACAGCTTGTTTTACTTTTTTTACAACGGGTTTTTGGGTAGTGAACTGAATGGTTTTGGTAGAGTAATTCTGTACTTCAGTTAGCCTATATAGCCCATCGCTGGTTCCCACGTATAATGAACCATTAAACTTTACTGTAGATAGAATGTTTCCCTGCAGTCCCGAAATGTGATGGTACGACGAGATAGGGACAGATAAATCAACCCTGGAAATTCCCATTCCATGTACTAACCAAAGTCCTCCGTTGCTGTCCTTACCCATTGCGTTAACTTCATCATCGGGCAAACCGCTGGAGTAGTTAATGAAATGGCTTGTTTCGCCGGTAATGGTATTTACAATTACACATCCGCCAATTAATGTGGATAATGCAATTGACTTATCATCAAATGAGATACCGCTTGTTAAGTAGCTGGCATCAATGTAATTCTGGTCTTTTAAAATGATTGGCGAGAATGTTTTTCCGTCAAATTTGAAAACTCTATTGGAACTTGTTCCAATAATTTGTTCATTGTTATGTTTAAATGAGAACAGTATCTCGCTATTCCCCAGAACCGAAGTATTGATTTGTGTTGCATCCTGTTTGTAAACCCTAAAAACTGCCGATTTGTTTTTTACGATGAATAATTGTTCACCCACACTAAACATATCGGTAATGATTTGGGTACTATCCCTCTCGGTATAGTAATTTTCAACCCTGTAAGGTTCAACTCTTCGAATTTTATAAATGCCATCAACACCGGCAGCGTAAAGAATATTGTTAAAGTGATGAAAAAGGTAGAACAATTCAGTTCTATTCTGCTCTATGGGTACAAAAACATTTATTCCATTCAAATTTTTCTTAAAGTAACCCAGAACCTTATCGCCACCTACAAATAGTTTATCTAAATAAGTAATTGCCATAGGTTGCCCACCAACTGGCAGATGTTCCCAGTTGTACCCATCGAAACTGAAAATGCCGTTCTGGTTAAGAACATATATCATATTGTTATCACCCTGAACAACCTGATAGTTATCAGTGCTCATGCTCACCGGGAGCGTGAAGTTGGTAATAAAAGGAATTCCCTTTTGTGCAAACCCCGAAATTGCTAACCAGTTCATCAGCAGTAAAATCAGGATTTTCCAGGATAGTGCATTATTTGCTTTCATACAAAAATGATATAAGGAAGGCTTTTAAGTTACTAACATTTAATGCGATATCAAATTCTTGGTGATATTTTAACATAAAAATGCGAAATTTATCCTTGAAGATATTTTTGCAAAAAATAACCTAATACCCCTTGCCCTTGAATAAGGCTCCTTAACCCAATAGGACTTAGTGTGAGTAGTTGTTAGTTGATGTTTGATAGTTAATTCAAAAGAATACAGATTACGCTGATTTTGTAGATTTACACAGGTAATATTAACCAAATACTAAACACTAAAAACCAAACACTAAACACCAACCACCAACCACCCCTGTACACTGTTCACTACACACTGCACGCTAAAAATGAAATCCTTCGCTCCCCGCCAGGGCGGGACAGGCCGCTCAGGATGACAAGCGGAGAGAAAATTCAAGGGAACGCAGATAACGCTGATTTGTTAGTTTTACACAGCTTAAAGGGGGTTAATACATTTTCATATTCAATTAATCAAGAACCAATAGCTGTTGACCAGTAGGCTACCTTCCAATTAACTATATTTGTAAAAATTTACTGAGTTGATGTTTGGTGAGCATTTCCATCAGAAAGTATATCTTGCCGCTCTTGTGGTAATTCTGTGCAGTTTACCCTCCTCAATTATTGGTTTAAGCATTGGAACAATTACGTTGGTTGTTAACTTTCTTTTGAGCGGCAACTGGGCTATAAAGCTACAACGGCTGAAGTCCCAACCAATGGTTTTGGTTTTCATGGCAATGTATTTACCAATCCTGCTTAGCGGATTGCTTTCCAGTAATCATCGTTTAGGCCTTGAGATTGTCCGCCTTTGGCTGCCTGTCCTACTGATACCACCAATTATTGCTGCTTCCCAGGAATTAACCAGTAAGGAGTTTAGGCTTTTACTCTGCCTTTTTATTCTTTCCACTTTTATAGTTACAATACTAGGTACCTACAATTACCTTACCGGCGATACAGCCGATATTAGAAAAATATCGCCGTTCATATCGCATATTAGGCTTGCACTGATGGTAAATCTTGCCCTTGCCATCATGGTTTACTTTATAGCGCTTCAACCGCCAACGAAAAACCTTGCCGTACTGCTTCATCTCTTTGTTTTGATATGGTTTCTGTTTTTCCTTTTTCTCTTGGCTTCGTTTACCGGCATTTTAATGCTAGTTCTTTTGATAGTGCTAATTGTTATCAAGTATCTGTTTGGGCTTGGCTCTGTTGCTCGCTTTGTTACTATTACTGGTTTATCAACATTGATTTTTCTTATGTTATCGTACTTATTGCATAAGTATGATAGCATGAATACCATTAGGCTTAGCCCGGAAAATAGCCCAAAAACTACTACAGTAAATGGAAATCCCTACCAACACGATTTGTTATCCAAGGAAACGGAGAATGGGTATCTTGTAAATATCAACATTTGCGAAGATGAACTACGTAACGAGTGGCCTAAACGGAGCAATCTATCGTACGATGGAACCGATAAAAAGGGTCAACCCTTAAGGAGCACCTTAATACGCTACTTAACATCGGCAGGGCTTACAAAGGACTCTGTCGGATTAAGTCACCTCGATTCGGCCGATATTGCTTTAGTTGAACTTGGGTATACAAATACAATTTTCAAAAAGAGGGTAACAGGTTTTGATAGCCGACTCTACGAGTTTTTCTATGAGCTAAATAAGTTCAGGCAATCAGGCACACTAACAGGAGGTTCTGTTCTTCGCCGTTTGATTTATGCCCGTGCGGCATGGCACGTTATTAAGGGGAGCCCTATACTTGGTGTTGGTTACGGCGATTTGCCTACTGCCATGAACCAATTCTATGATATTTATAGGGTTGATTTACCACAGAGCTACCGGTTTATGCCTCACAATCAGTACTTAACAATTTGGGCTTCGGCAGGAATTATTGGGTTAGCAGTTTTCCTGCTTTCGCTATCTCTACCCTTTTTATTTTCGTCGAATTTAAAGGCAATGCCAGTTCTCTATTTTTGGGTAATGGTTTTGATTTCGATGCTTTTTGAGGATACCATGCTTACCCATACAGGCATATCGTTTGTAGCGGTGTTCAGTGCGCTTTTCCTTTTTGGGCATAGTTTCCCAATAGTAAAGAAAGAGGATTATGCGGCTCGATAGTAAGTTCTACCAGCGCGATGTTCTTGAGGTGGCCCCAGACCTGCTGGGCAAAACACTGGTTCGAAAATTCGAAAGCGGCGACGAGTTACGGGTAACTATAACTGAGGTTGAGGCCTATCGCGGAACCGATGATTTGGGTTGCCACGCCAGCAAGGGCATGACCGAGCGTAACAGGGTGATGTTCGCACGGGGTGGGCTGGTTTACGTTTACCTTATCTACGGGATGTACTGGATGTTCAATGTGGTTACCTCGGTTGAAAACAATCCACAGGCCGTACTTGTAAGGGGGGTAACAGGAGCCGATGGCCCCGGAAAGCTTACCCGCTTGCTTGCCATTGACAAATCCTTTTATGGTGAAGATTTGGTGACCTCAAATCGCCTTTGGCTAGAGGATAACGGAGTTGCACCTGGTTTCATAACCACGCCCCGCATTGGAATTGACTATGCTGGGCCATACTGGTCAAAGGTACCATGGCGGTTCCTTCTGAGCACCTAGTTTGTATTCATTACCAGCAGTATTGATAAAAAAGTTTAGCAATGAGTAAAAGAATAGTATTTGCTGAGCCCATAGGGCTTAACAGGACAACGCCAGAAGCGTTTGCAGCAGAAATGCTTAAACATGGCTATGAAGTGGTGTATTTCGATACCGTTCCAGCCTCACAGTCCGATTTGCAGCAGCGCATTCAAGGTGCTGAAGTGCTTGTTATCTCAAACCACCCCATTGCAGCATCAACCCTACAGTCGTGCCCCACGCTTAAGCTAATTTCGGTTGCATTTACCGGGGTCGACCATGTTCCGCTCGATTACTGTAGGGAACACTCAATTACCGTGTGTAATGCAGCAGGGTATAGTACAACAGCAGTGGCTGAGTTAACGTTAGCCTTAGCGGTTTCATTGCTCCGCAATATTGTTCCTTTTGATGCTGTAACCCGTAACGGGGGCACCCGTAGTGGTTTCTTAGGTGGCGAGCTGGCTGGCAAAACATTCGGAATACTAGGGTTTGGTGCAATTGGTCAGCGAGTGGCTAACCTGGCCTTAGCTTACGGATGTAAGGTTATAGCTCATACCCGTACACCCAAGCCCACTCCCGGAGTATCCTTTGTAGAGCTTGAAGAACTGTTCAGAGACTCCGATATTTTATCGCTCCATCTACCTGCAACACAACAAACGGTGGGTTTAGTTAATAAGTCGCTGATAAGCCTGATGAAGCCAGCGGCGGTGATTATTAACACCGCCAGGGGCAGCATTGTCGATTGTATGGCTTTAAGTACAGCCCTTCAGCAAGGGAAGATAGCCGGGGCTGCTATTGATGTATATGAGCATGAGCCACCCATTGAGGCCGATCACCCATTGCTTAAAGCCCCCAATACTATTTTACTACCCCACATTGCCTATGCCACCCACGAGGCAATCGGCAAGCGGGCAAGTATTGTTCTGGACAATATCCAAAAGTGGATTTTGCAAAACCCTCAGAATGTTGTAGTTTAGTGGTATTGGGCAATTTGGATAAAATTTATTTTAAAAAATTTGGTTCGTATTCTCAAAAAATATTATTTTTGCACCGCAATAACAGAACAGCACTCCTCATTAGCTCAGTTGGTTAGAGCACCTGACTGTTAATCAGGGGGTCCTAGGTTCAAGTCCTAGATGAGGAGCAAACCCCGATGAAAATCGGGGTTTTATTTTTTTGTATATTTACCATCTGATTAAACCGCTGATAGATTATGGCAAAGTTTCTTGGACTTGGGAATGCATTGGTTGATATCCTTGTGCAGCTACCAAACGATGCAAAACTCTTTGAGCTGAATTTACCCAAAGGAAGCATGCAGCTGGTTGATGCTGAGCGCATGCAAATCATACTGGCCCAGACCGAGGGGCTCCCCCGTACCCTTGCCGCAGGCGGAAGCGCTGCTAACACCATTCACGGCTTGGCAAATCTTGGCATGAGTACAGCTTTCATTGGCAAGGTGGGCGACGACTCGTTTGGCCAGGCTTTTGCTAACGATATGACGCAGAATGGGATAAATCCCATAATGCTTAAGGGTAACGCCGAGTCGGGTAGGGCATTGGCCTTTATCACCCCCGATTCCGAGCGCACCTTTGCTGTTTACCTTGGTGCAGCCATTGAAATGACCCCTAACGACCTTAACCCCTCACTATTTAGTGGGTACACCCATTTTCATATTGAGGGTTACCTGGTGCAAAACCATAGTCTTGTAAGGAAAGCAGTGGAACTTGCCAAACAGAGTGGTTGCAGCATTTCGCTGGATTTGGCAAGCTATAATGTAGTTGAGGAGAACCGTGATTTCCTCCGCGAAATAGTTGAAAACTATGTTGATATTGTATTTGCCAACGAGGAAGAGGCAAAAGCATTTACGGGTAAAATGCCCGTTGAGGCATTGAATGAGCTTGGAAAGCTGGCCGATATTGCTGTTGTAAAGCTGGGGGCCGATGGCTCTATCATTAAGCAAGGTGAAACAACCTATGAGGTTGGAGTAATTGAAGTTTCAAGTATCGACACCACCGGAGCTGGCGATTTGTACGCAGCAGGGTTCCTTTACGGATTATCAAAAGGCCTTTCACTCCTTAAGTGTGGTGAAATAGGGGCTATTCTATCCGGGCATGTTATTGAGGTGCTTGGTCCAAAAATGGATGTTGCCCGCTGGAGTAAGGTAAAAGATCTTGTACTGGAGGTAGAGAAAAATTAACCCAAGTGCCATGATTTTTGAGGAATGGGTCGGAATGAATCGGAATAGGCAGAATATGATGGAGTTAGAGGAAGTTAGAGTCCGTGAAACGTGAATCGTGAGCCGTGAAACGCAATGTTTGAGGCGGGAATGGGTCGGAATGAATCGGAATGAGTCGGAATAGACAGAATATGATGGAGTTAGAGGAAGTTAGAAGAATTGTGAAAAGTGAAACTCAAGTTCCATGAACTAACAAAATAATTTGGGCTAATAAAATGTTGATACTGAAACATTTTTAGAGGAAATTAGTAGTCAATAAAAAAAACCGCCTTTTAGGCGGTTTTTTTGTTGAATATTTAGTGTATTTCTTACATTGTTCCTACCATGGAGAGTAAGCCAACGGCCAGTCCCGCTTTCCCATCCCTGAAGGAGTAAACCAAATGGTAGGCTCCAGTTTTGGTACATACCCAATCTATATATGGGTAATCCTTACCCGTGGCAACTATATAGGTTGTAGCCAGCTGCCTGTTATTGTCAAAAAGCTGCAGAATTACCTTTCCTTCGTAGTCCTTGGAGTTGCAAACCGTGAAGCGATACTTGATATCCTTTTTCAGGAGAATTGGAAATCGTTGAACAGGGGGAGGGTCGCCAGCATCGAGCTTAATACGGAAATCCTTTAGGTATTCGGCATCGCCGGCTACCATGGTGCAGATTTGCACCAACTCCTCTTCCGATTGGGCATTTACTTTGTTAAAATAGGTAACACCCATCAACACCACCAATAACGAGAATAATATCTTTTTCATAGCTGAAAATTTCTTACAGTTTTAATAAATCGTTACGTAATTCCTGTATACCCACAATCAACCTTTGGTAGAGTTCATCGTCCATTTGAATTATTTGCTTATCGGTTTGCTTGAAGGTCAAAACTCCGTTTTCCTCCACCATTTCAGGTTCTCCAACTTCATAAGTAATTTTTACCTCATCGTATATCTTTTTGATGTTTTCAAAATCGGTTATAAGCTTTGCCATGCTGGGATCTTTATCGTAAACCTTTAGGAGGGCAAGCAGGAAGTTGAGAATGGTTTTTTGTTCTCCAATGGTTTCCCTAATTCTTGGGTGATTGCTAATTTGAGCCACGCGGCTCGAAAGGTAAGCCCCCTCAACCCAAACACCAGCTACAATTACAGCGCTTAGCATTGAGCGGTTTGTTTCAGCCAAATAGTTATCAATACGGTTGAAGCTTTGCTGTGAGATAAGGATTAGTGAGTCCAGGTTTTCATTATTGGTGGCCAGGCGTTTCAGGGTATTAAAGTCAAAGAATTGACCTACCTGAATATCATCGGCTAAGCGCTTAATGGTTGAGATGTAATCGACCACAAACGAGGTTTTTTCGTACATGTTGAGGTAACCCAAATCGCAACCATAAAGCCCAAGGGCAAATGCTTTCTCAAAGTTTGTGTTGAACTTTTCGGCTTGCTTGGTGCTGGCCAGAAAGTTTTTATTGAAGGGTATTTTTAACCCTTTAATAAGTGCCGCTGTTTCAACTGGCGATGAAATATTTTGCATCATTTGCTCAGTAACCGCTTTGCTTACCTGGGGCGGTGCAACCTCAATCACTGAGTCAGGAACATATAAATCCTGTGTCACATCAACCCCTTGTTTGCTACACGAGTTGCAAGCGGTAATAACTTGTGAAAGTATTGCAAACAGCGATAGGTAGTATATAAAACGCAGTTTTTTCATTTTAATATCCTGTTTCGAAAAGTAAAGATACAAAATTTTATTTTTTTAGAGTTGGAATTTTAATTTTCCCCAAAAAATCGAGCAATTTTTTTAGCGATTCGTAGTAAAGGGTTATGTATAGTACTATGGTCATAAGCCAAATGATCACCAGGTTAAACCAGAAAGTATCAAAATACATGCCAAGAAAATGCTTACGGGGAGCTAAGAAATGTGAACGAAAATCGAGGTAATGCCTTGGGATTGGGTCGCGGTAAACAGGATCATACTGCTGAACCAGCTCATCGCCGTATTGCACAATCTTGTTCTTTTCAAAGGTTTTTGTTGCCAGGTCGGCAAGGCTCTCGTTATCGTAGGCACGACGCTTGGCCTCGTAGAGTTCCCGGTTATTATTTACGAGGAATGATATCATTCGCTCGCGCTTCTGCGACTGGGTGCTATAGATATCGGAGTAGTGGCTCTTAAGCCTGTCGAGGTAGTCGAATATGGCGTAAACGGTTGTTTCGTCTATTGTATTAATTGTTAGTTTATTGAGTTTATCAAAGGTTATTGAAGGCGATTCGTATGAGGTTTCATTAATAATGGCTTTGCGAAGCACAGCTAGCCTATCGGCAATCTTTTTCTGTGCTTCAGGGTTGTCCTTTTGGGGCAATAAATCAATGAGGTCGGTAGCGCGCTTTTCCAGCTCATCGATATAGTAAACCGTTTTGTAGTTGGCATTATTGATTACCTTGTCGATGTCGTAGAAAATTTTTTGGAAGGCATTATCCTTATACTGGTGAACAACAAGTGCCTCATAACCCCATTTGGTAATCATGAACTCAGCAATGAGTGGTACCCGGTTAAAGCTTCCCACTGAACGGTTGAGCTTCTCAAAGCTGAACATTGCACCTGAGAGTACCATCATGGGAATCATGAGCAGAGGGATTACGATGTAGATGGTAATGGCAGAGTTAAATGTTGCGGAGATATTGAGGCCAAGCAGATTTGCACAAACAGCTGTGCTGAAAAGCACCAACCAGTAGTCAAAGTACATGCCCCTGATTTCCAGAATGCTGTTGGCAATAATAACAAAGGTTGCAGTTTGGATGGCCGAGAGTACCAGCAGGAGTGTTATTTTGGAGAAAAGGTAACTCGACCGGCTCAGGTTAAGGAAAGCCTCGCGTTTAAGTATTTTACGGTCGCGGAAAATTTCCTCGGCGCTAACCGTTAAGCCAATAAACAGGGCTACAATTAGTGCCATAAATAGGTATATGGGGATATTCTCGTTCTCGTAAAAGATGTAAATGTCAGAGTTTGGGTCGGCAATGTAGCGAATAACGTAAGCCAGAATGAAAGCTAAAATTGGGGTCTCAAGCAGGTTAAGGACAATGTACTGGGTGTTGCTTACCTTGGACATGAAGTCGCGCTTGGTGTAGATGAGGAACTGTTTAAACCGCGACGGGATGTTTAGGGTTTTGGGTGGCTCAGCTTTCTCATCGGGGATGTGGGATAGCTTAATGTTTTCACGGAATTGTTCCTCCCACTTCTGGGGCGAGACCTTGCGTATGGGAGTGTAACGGCCAAATTCGTCAACTACGCGTGCCTCAATGATGTTGAAGATAAGTTCCGGGTTTACATTACCACAAACAGGGCATTCGCCAACATCGCTATTAATCTGCATATCAAGACGTTTGAAATACATCACGGCCTCAACAGGGTTGCCGTAGTAAATCATGTATCCGCCTGTATCCAGAATAACCATGTTATCGAACATTTTGTAGATGTCCGATGAGGGCTGGTGAATTACCACAAATATGAGCTTACCCTTGAGCGTTAGCTCACGGAGTAGGTCCATTACGTTTTCTGAGTCGCGCGACGAAAGCCCCGAGGTGGGCTCATCAACAAAAAGGATGGAGGGTTCGCGAATTAGCTCAAGGGCTATGTTTAACCTTTTACGCTGACCGCCCGATATCATCTTGTTGAGCGGGGTTCCAACCTTGAGGTTTTTACGCTCTAAAAGACCAAGATTTGCAAGGGTTTTATCCACAAGGGCTACCAGTTCCTCCTCCGTTTTATCCTTAAAGCAAAGCTTTGCGTTGTAGTATAGGTTTTCAAATACGGTTAACTCCTCAATGAGCAAATCGTCTTGCGGGATAACGCCAATAACACCTTCAAGTTTCTCCTTTTCATTGTGAAGGTCGTAGCCGTTAACAATAACACGGCCTGTGGTAGGCTTTTCGATACCAGCAAGTACGTTTAGCAGTGTGGTTTTACCAGCACCACTAGCGCCCATGATTCCAACCAGTTTGCCGTGTCCTTCCGAGAAGGAGATATTCCTTAAACCAATATCGCCTGTTTTGAACTGGAAACCTACATTTTCTACCTTGTAAGAAATGCGGATTGATGTGGAGTCGGCCAGGAAGTGGGAAACTACATCGGTGTAGTAAACCGGCTTCCCTTTAGGTAGTTTAAGTGAACTCCCGCTGGCAAAAAGATAGATGCGGCGGTTGTGAATGGGTAATCCGTTAAGGTAAATATCCTCATTGCCTGTATACCGGAGGAAGTAAAGGTCCTCGCTTTTTATCTGGAGAATATATATGTAACCATCCAGGGCTTCGGTGCCAATGTGCTTGCAGTTTTTGCCCGTAAAGGGTTTATCGTGAATGGTTAAAATACTTGGAATGTCTAACTCTTCGGGTGAATTTTTTATAACAAAATTTTCAATATCCGATATTTCTTCCTTGGTAAGCTTAAATACTTCGGCTACGGTATTGATGATAGCCATTCGTTGTTCAGTAAACTTGCGGTCGGCATTGATAAGCTCGTACAATCGAACCAGAACAACAATTTTTTGTTTCTGGGTAAGAGTTTTGTTGATTTTCTTACAAATACCCAGAATACGAACGGAATCCTTTACCGAAGTAAGTTTTCGTTTGCCCTTTTCCTCATCGTTTTCGGCATTGTCTTCTTTGTCGAGAAGGCCTGCATGCTCATCAAAGAGTCTGATGTATTCCTTTACTGCCTCATCGTTGAGTTGCTGGGTGAGGAAATTAACAACATAGTCACGCTCCTTGAGCTCAACACCTTCGTCCTGCTTTGCAATAATTGCAAAGAGTTGCATTAACGCTTTGAGAATCTCCTCACTCATTCTTCTTCACTTGGGCTAAAAAAGGGAAAAGAATCTAACTCAATGTGTAGCCAATTTGTTCAAAAGGAACATCAACTATATCGGCGTACTCCTCGCCAGCTTCCTGCATATCCTCGTCGTCTTCAGGGTAGTACCAACGCACAAGTACGTCGTGACCGCCCTCCTTGAGCTGTTCAAGTTTCATCAGAATATCGAGGAGCAGCTTAGAGCTGGCCGTGTTAAAGTACACCAGCTTAAAGGTAAAGATGGTTTTGGGTTTTGGCGCTGCTGAGTAGTCATCGAGCCACTGCAGAATTGGATCGTAGAATGCAGTAACGTCCTCGGGCAAGGAACGACCCGAGATTTCGAAGATTTCGTTTTGAGCATCCAGAATTACGGTTGGGGTATCATCGGTCCCCATTATTTTTATGGTTTCCATATCGGTACTGTTATTCTGATCTTGAAATGGTTGAAGTTAAAACAAAGAAATGGGTTTCCTCGTCGATGGGGAGGAAGTGGTACTCAAGCTTCCTTCCGGTTTTTCGGGCTATGTCAATGAAACCCAATCCGGCTCCACCCTTTTCGGAAAGGCGGCCTTCGCGCATCTGGGTTTTGTAGAGTTGCTTCAATCCCTCCTTGTCGAGCGAGTTAATGTGATCAAGGATTTTTGAGAGTTCCTCAATCTTGGAGTTTTCAATCACATTGCCAGTAGTAACGTGGTATTCCGAATCGCCTTTGCTAACCATGAAAATACCACGGCCAGCAAACAGAAAATCGTCGGAGCCGAAACTATCGGCATGTTTGCTGATGTTCTGGAGGCATTCCACCATTACATGGAAAACCTTTTTCTGAACGGAGTTCGACTCCTCCTCCTTGGCCATATTTGACTCGGTAAGGGAGGTGAAGGCTTTGGTTATTTGATGGGTTATTTCACCCTCGTAAACGAGAGTAATTTCATGAGCCTTCATCGACTTGTAAAAGTCGTAAACGAACTCAAGAAACCCTTTAATGTTTTTTCGATCCATAGCCCGATGAGTTATATGAGTTACAAATATATTACATTTTTAAAATTCAATACCAATTAAAAGTATATCGTCAACCTGTTTATTTTCACCCTGGTAATCGGTAAGTGCTTTTGCAAACACGTCGTTAAGTTCGTGAATCGGTGTTTTTTGGTTGTTCATAATGATATCACGAATACTTTGAGCTCCAAACTTTTTCTTTTCAGGGCCACCAACCTGGTCAACTATACCATCGGAAAAGAAGAATACCCTGTCGCCCGGTTTATACTCTATAATATAGTTGGTAAATGGTTCTTCGGCCTTTTTGGGATGAGGAATACCGCCAATTGCTTTGCGGTCGCCCTTGTATTCAGTTAGTTCTCCATTCCGTACAAGGTAAAGCGGACGGTGAGCCCCTGCATACTGGAGTTCCTTGTTTTTGGGGTTGATTTTGCAAAAAGCAATATCCATACCATCGCGGGCATCGGCATCGGGGCGATCCTGCTTAAGGGTTTTACGAACCCCAAAATGTAGATGGTCAAGTATTTGACCGGCTGTGTACGATGAGTCGTGGTCAACCACGTTGTTCAGTGTAAAGTAGCCAATAAAGGAGAGCAGAGCGCCTGGAACCCCATGGCCAGTACAGTCAACAGCAGCTATGTAAATGAAATCATCCTTAATGAAGAACCAGGGGAAGTCGCCGCTAACAACATCTCTGGGATGGTAGTAAATGAACGATTTGGGCAGGTACTGCCTAATGATTCTGTTATTTGGTAGGATTGATGTTTGAATACGCTGGGCGTAGTTAATACTTTCGGTGATTTTGCGGTTCTTTTCCTGAATTTCCCTTTCGGTTTGCTTTTGCTCGGTTATATCGTGGGCAACAAACAGTATGGTCTCAAGCTCGTTCTCATTGAATTCAGGGATGCCAACAATGTGCATTACCGTTTCGCCCCGGTTGGTGGTAAAAGTAATTTCGCCTTCGTACTTTTCCTTTTCAACCTTAATGGTTTTTATGGCTTCGCGAATAAAGTTCGAAAGCACCGGAATACCGTCAAGCGCGGTTATTGTTTGGTTAACCAATTCCCTGTAGTCAATTCCTAGGTAGGTTTCCACCATGGGGTTTGCATAGAAGAATTGCCCGGTTGGGTTTACGCGCATGATAATATCGGGGGAGTTCTCGGAAAGCGATTGCATTTTGCTACGCATGCGCTCCTCTTTCTCGGCGCGTTTACGTTCAGTAATATCGCGTGAGTTGATGATTATACCGCCAATGGCAGGGTCGTCGAGCAAATTACGACCGGTTACTTCAAGGAAAATCTTTTCACCATCCTTTTTCATAAAGGTGTACTGGATGGTGATAGCAATACGGGGATTCTCCAGGAGTTGCTCAAACATTTCGTTAAAAGCGGCTTCGCCCTTGCGGGTTAGGCGATCGATATCCTTGCCGCTCATCATTTCCTGCGGGGTATACCCTAAAATTTTGGTTACCGAGGGGCTTATGTAGGTTAGCTGTTTTTCGCTATTATATATCCATATAATTTCCGATGCGTTTTCAAGGAGCGAGTGTAAACGTTTTTGGGCATTTTCAACTTCCTGGATTTTAGCTTCGAGCTTAGCATTCGATATCTCAAGTTCTTCTTGAGTTATCTTCATCTCCTCGGCATTCTGGCGAAGTTCTTCCTCGTTCTCCTTGAGTTCTTGAGCCATTTGCTGGGCTTCCTGCAGCAATTTTTCAGTTTTCTGGTTTATGCGCAGGTTAAAGATGGTGCGGGCTATTATTTCACCCACCTCTTTCAGGAATCGAATGGTCAGTTCGGGTATCTCATCGTCAAGCGAGGCAAATTCTAAAACTCCCTCAAGTTTCTCATCGGTGATAAGGGGTACAAGCAGCAAACTTTTGGGTTTACGATCGCCCAAAATACCTGAGGTAATGGTGACATAATTATCGGGTACCTCGGTTCGGTAAATAAATTCACGCTCGTAGGCGCACTCGCCTATAAGCCCCTCGCCAATACGAAACTCCTGCTTAATGTACTTACGGCGGTTGTAAGCATACGTGGCAAGGTTAACAAGTTTCTGCTTCTCTTCATCGTAAAGGTAAATTGCTCCCTGTATGGTTCGTATGTAGTTTATCAGCTTAACCAGTACGTCGTACGAAAGCTCATCAATATTGTGGTGCAGGCGTAGGATGTGCGATATTTCATCTTTCCCCTTGGTTATCCAGTTCTGCTCAGCCTCTTTTTTCTGGTTTGCAAGCAGGTTGTCGCGCATGATAACCAACGACTTTCCAAGGATATCATCGTCACCACCAACCTGAAAAGGTGCATTATAGTCGCCTTCGCCAATGCGTTGGGCAAAGCGTGCATTTTTCTCAATGTCCTCATCGCGCTGCCGGAGTTCCCTCTCCAGCAAAAGAATCCTACGGTAGTGTCGGGTAAGCTGTAGCCACGTAACATAGGAAATCACAAAGGGAGCCAAATCAATAATCCAATGAATGGGATTGGTGGCATGTATATCTGCGATGCTGGTCAAGTTAAAGGGGATTCCTCTGGATAGGATATCAACAATCCAGGCAATCACGGGGAACATAAGGCTAAACAGGAAGGCTTGAGTTACCCTTTGCCGGATTACTTGTTTGCTATCGGTGGTCGATATAATTCCGAATGAAATCATGCCGCAGTTTGGTTATTGTTGATTGACACTTAATATCTCTCCAAGTTTACGTCCGAGCTGGGAAAAAAGTTCCTCGTGTTCGCTAGTAAAGGGTTTGAAAGAGGCTAGCTCTATTATCCCAATAGTTGTATTTTCGGTAGAGATTATTGGGGCAATAATTAAATGTTTAGGCGAACCCTTTCCCAGGCCGGATAGTATAGTAATGTAACCTTCGGGTATATTATCAATGTTTATAAGTTTTTGGTTTTTGGCCACCTGTCCTGCGAGGGTTTCCCCTTCCCGGTACTCGGGTGGGGTGGTCTCGGAAAAGAAAGCGTAGCCAGCTTTAAAGCTAAACACATCGGTTTGTGAATTTTTAAGGTATAGTTGCCCCTGAACAATTTCGGCGGTTTTGGCAACATTGGCAAGGAGTGCCTCGCCATATTTTACAATATCGTCAGTAGGAAGGTTAGGGATAATCTTTTCAAGCAATTTTTTGTAGTCAAGGGTTTCTTTTCGGATTTCCTGAGTGGTTTCCTTTTTCTGCGATTTCATGAATGATTCAACCTGCGCTTTAAGCAATTCAATTTGGGCTTGAAGGCCATCGATAAGGTTTCGTTGCTTAACTACAATAAAGTAGAACCACAATCCAAAAAGAAAGGGGAGTAGGCAAAGGCTTATAATCAAAGGAGATATTTTTTGCCCGGTTTCCAATGCCGTGTTATAGATCAAGTTGAAAACCAATAGGGAACTGGCTAGCAGCAAAACCAATACTATAACAGGTACAAATCGGTTAGTCGGGTTAACTGGTTTCATGTTTTTATACTTTGATGTTTTGAAGAAACTTAATAATCTCGTTAGTATTAAAAACAAAGTCAACAGGCGTCATCTTGAGCGAGGCTTCGGTCATGGTTCTAACCTGGCATTCATCAGGGTTTTGAACAATGGCTAGCCCGCCTAAGTCCTTTATTTTTTTTAGCCCGTATGCACCATCGCGGTTTGCTCCAGAGAGAATAATTCCCACTAGTTTTTCACGGTAAACCTGAGCAGCGGTAATAAATGAAAGGTCGATGCTGGGGCGTGAATGGTTAACCGGTTCCTCGGTTGAAAGGGCTATTTTATTTCCTAATTCCACATACATGTGGTAATTAGCTGGAGCCAGGTATGCTTTACCGGGTTTGATCTGTTCCTTATCGTTTGGTTCAATAATTTGAATGCCCGATTTGATGGAAAGGGCCTCAACAAATCCGCTGCGAACATGCTTTAACCTATGCAGGCAAAGAAGGACAGGTAGTGGGTAGTTTGGGGGCAAAGCGTGTAGTATTCGGGTAATAACCTGAAAGCTTCCTGCCGATCCTCCTATGATAACTGCTTTATACATAAAAACTAGTTGGTTTTTCGCTTGTAAATTCTTTCTGCCTCGTTGTAAAGAGTAAATTTATTACTAACGTTGGTATTTTCCAAAGTTTCTTTAACCCCAATTGCTAAATACCCCCCAGCTACCAGGCAGTTGGCAAGCTTGGCGAAAACCTTTTCGCTGAGAAGCTGGTTGTAGTAAATTGCCTGGTTACGGAAGATTATAAGCTTTGGTGCACCCGGATCCTCATCAATTAATGTATTTTGCTTGATGAAGTTTACATCCTTAATAAGGCTAACGTCAAAAATAATGTTGTTTGCCTCGGTTCGGTAGTACGACGAGTACTTCCCTTTCTCGTTAAAACGTTGGTAGTTTGCCTCATTCACCTCCATATCTTTAGGATCCAAGCGACCCGATGTGATGCGCTGTATGGTATGATCGGAGAGTACGTTGCAGTATAAATTTACCTCGTTAAGTAAATTCAATTCCTTTAGAAGGATTGATAACGAGTAAAGCTCTTCGCCCGAGTCGAACGATGCAATCCATATGCGGGGTTTTGATGAGCCCGACTTAACCAGTTCAGGAATGATTTCATCCCTTAGAATTCTCCAGAACGATGGATCGCGGAACATTTCGGTGGTTTCAGGGGTAATATCGTAAAGGAATTGGTCTAAAAAATCCTTGCTACTCTTTAGCTTGGCAATAAGGCCCTCGGCATCGCGAAGCGCGTAAAGCGATATGATGTACTCCAGCCTCCGCTTGAGTGAGGTAAGGGCATAATCGCGGAAATCGAAGCCATAATCATCGAGCAACGTTTTGATTACGTTCCGGGTGTCAACAATTCCTATTTCGTAGCGTATGGTCATACTTCACTATTTCTTGAGCTGTTGCTTAAGCTGTTCAATAACAGCATTTAGTTCCATTTCTTTCCGTTTATTCTCGGTTATATCCAGGGCAATATTTATTATTTTGTAAAGGTTACCACTTTCATCCATAATTGGGGTGTAGTTTTCCAGCACCCAGCGGGTTTCGCCTTTTACATCAAGTGAGAACTCGCGAGTTTGTTTGATTCCCTTATGAAGCGATTTCCAAAAACGTTCAAATTCTTTGGGTTTATTTTTAGCGGTAAAATCAATATCCTGAATGAATCGGTTCTCAATGTCTTCCTTTTTGTCGCCCAGCACTTCTACATTTTTGTTATTGATGTAGGTAATAAGACCATCGGGTTCTATTATGGTAACCAGGCAATTTTGGTCAAGAGCCTTGAGCAGGGTTTCCATCTCCCGATGGCGCAGGTTCGATATCTCCTGCTCTTCCTTAATGCGCTTGATATTCTTTTCAATTTCTTTGGCTTGCTGCTGGGTCATCAATTCGAGTTTCTTTGACTCGGTTATATCGTGTCCCACAAGGAGTATCTTGATTAGCAATCCCATGGGATCGAAACCGGGTGTAAGTGAAGCCAGCAGGAAGCGTTCCCTGCCATTATTCCCAACCAGGTGAAGGGTTGTATTGATCGGCTGTCCGTTAAGGACAGATTTCCATAGCTTGCTAAACTCCTCGCGCTGTGAGTCGACAATTAAGCTCTCAAGCAGCATTCCCTCAAGTTCAGCCTTGCTGTAGCCGGTCATCTCCTGGAATACCAGGTTGGAGTCGACAATAAAGCCATCGTCGTTAAGTGAGCATGATACCAACGACTGGTTAATGGCCGAGGTGATGATTTCGAGTTCAAGGTTCTTACGCTGCATTTCCTCCTGGGTGGCCTGCATTTCCTCCATGTTCTGGCGCATCTCTTCTTCCTGTGCAGCCATTTCCTCGCGTTGCTGTTGCGATTGTTCAAGCAGCTCACGGGTTCTGATATTATTCTTAACCGAGTTCAGGGTTGAGGCTATGCTCTCGCTAACCTTTTCAACAAACTCAATTTGGTATGGGGCAAACTCATTAAACGATGCTATTTCTATAACTCCAAAAATCTCATCCTCAAGCTTAAGGGGAACAATGAGCAGCGATGTTGGGGTGGCCTCACCCAACCCGGAGGTAATGGCAATGTAATCGCTTGGGATTTCTTTCAGGTAAATGGTTTGCTTCTCAACCGCACAGGTGCCCACGAGTCCCTCGCCAAGCATAATGCTTTTTTGAAGGAATTTCTTCCGGTTATAGGCAAAGGCTGAGAGGAGTTCGAGGTGTTTTTCCGATTCGTACTCCTTAAACATGAAAATTCCTCCCTGGTTAGCATCAAGGTAGTTTACCAGGTTTTGGATAACATTATCGGCAAGGAGGTTAAGGTTATTGTTGTTTTGACGAAGTATATCGCCAAACTTGGCAAGACCTGCGTTAATCCATGTACGGATATCATCCTCCTTCTTACGCTTAGCCTCTTCCTGTTGGGCTCGTTTTAAGCTTTCGCGCATTTGTAGTAAAGCCAATCCAAGCTGATCGTTTTTGCTGAGAGGCTTAAAGTCAAAATCGAGCTTGTTTTGTTCAATTTGCCGGGCAAATTCAGTAGTACCCTTAAGCCCGTCGATTAAGCTGTTTAGCGACTCAGCTAAGGTTCCCAGCTCGCTCCTGTCGGTAACCTTAACAGTTGGAGGAATCTCGCCCTGTGCAAGCTGTTTTAGTCGAACGGAGAGGTGGGCCAGCTGTTTTGTGATGGGTTTGAGCAAAAGCCATACAACAAGTGCAGATATCAACGAAGAGAGGAAAACGATGGCAATCATGGCTCTCCTGTTAGCCTTGACCTGCTCAAGAACTTCGGTTGGACTTACTGAAATGGCAAAGTAGGCATTGTATGGTTTGTAGTACTTGTAAACAAGTATTCGGTTCTCAGTAATGTCATCGGTAATATCCTGGTAGTATATGAAGCCCTCGTTGGCTTTGAGGTTCTTAATTTCCTGAATGGTCTTCATTGGGAGTCGTGCTCCCTGGCGGGTAATGTGTAAAACGTATTCGCCATTCCGTGAAATTAATGAGGGGAAATCGGTTTTGTTGAAAGCCGGCTTAGCGAAGTAGGGCTTTAGCTCAAAGATATCGTTTGAGCTTAAACCTTTTCCAGTTTTTTGTTCAATAATGTTTGCAATGTCAATTAGCTTATCGATGTAAACGTAAGCCTCTTTAACGGCGTTATTAATGGTTCTGGTACGGGAAAAGTAATTTAGGATTAAACCTGCAAAGGCAAAGAGCACAACCATTAAAGGGATTATGGCAAGTTGAACTTTTTGTGCAAGTTTCATGTTAGCAAAAGCCTTCATGGTAAAATTTATTTTTTTATGTAAGCCTGACCTAATCGTTCAAAACGGGAAGCCCAAGGGCCAAGTATGGTTTCGTGCATCCCAAGCAGTAATATCCCCTTGGGGTAAAGATTATTATGAAAGAGTTCAAAAACCTTGTTCTGAAGCGAGTAGTTAAAGTAAATGATTACGTTACGGCAAAGTATAAGGTCGAACTTGGCAAAAAAGATATTGCCATCGACCACAAGGTCGTGTTTGCGGAAAATGGGACGCTCGGTTAAGAACTTTTTCATGGTGATAGTATCTCTTACCTTATCGATATCGAAATACTTTTCGTATGGAACGTCGTTATACTCCTCAAAGTTGAGAGGGTTTTGCTTAATAACCTTATCGAAATTATCCAGATAGCCGAGGTTAAAGCGGTATTTGTATACTCCTTGCTTAGCAGCATCCAGCACATCGGAGTTTAGGTCGGTTGCAAATATTTTTGCCTTGTCGAGCATTTCCATCTCGTTCAGGAGAATCATCATGGAGTAAACCTCCTGTCCGGTGGAGCAACCGGCATGCCAAATATTTATGGTTTTGTTGTTCTTGAATCGGGGTAGGATACGGGAGCGCAAAAGATGCCAAACCGGTGGATCGCGGAATAGCTCTGTTGTATTAACCGTTACTTCCTTGACCACTTTCTCCAGAAAATCCCTATCCAGCCGGAGCGAGGTAAGCAGGGAGGTTAGGTCGAGGTTGTAATCTTCAAGAATTTTTTGCAAACGGCGCTTAAGCGACTTCTCCGAATACTCGGAAAAGTCATACTTTGAAACACTTTTAATAGTATTTACAAAATACTGTAAATCCTGGTCGGTTACCTGCATACGCTGGCTTGGCATTATCTCATTAAGCAGATATCATCAACAATAATCAGGCTAAATATAGATTTTTCTTAAATACAAACAAAATCTAAATGGCAAAGATAGTATTAACTTTGATTAACATCACCTAATGGATTATAAGATTGCATTTTCCATTGATACTATTGGATTGGCATGAGAACAAATGATAGTTTAACGGGGTTATGATCGGAATGCCTGAACTTTAAGTCGGTGGTTGCGATATCGGTAATATGAATGTTTGGCGAAAGCAGGAAGAAATCGAGAATAACCGTTCTACACTGGTTACTGAATGGCCTATCCAGATATCGATTAGTAGGCTTTGATGGGTCAAAAGCCCATTGCCATCCGCTTGGCATAAAGTTGCTTTCAATGGAAAGAGGTTTGAAAGCCTTGGTTTCGTATGCATTTCCGAACCTGTCGGGCGGAAAATTGGGCGGTAGTTGATTCCAGTCGCCTCCGATTATCACATAATTTCCCTTTTCATACTCGCTTAATGCTACCTGGCGAATGAAACTCATTTCTGCCATCTTGAGGCTATCGTTTTCAAATGCTGAGTTATGGGTATTGATAAGTACAAATTCACGGCCATTACTTACCGGGAAACGGGTAACCAGCAGGCAGCGACGTAGGTTGAAAACCCTGTTAGGCCATGGCGATAGGCCAGGCAGCTGAACTCTTACCGCATTCATTGGGGTAAAGCGGCTAAGAGTCATAATTCCTGAATTTACATTGCCCATTGGGTTTTTAAGTGGAACCGGAACAAATGACACCTGATAGTTGGTGGCAAAGAAGGTAAAGTAGTTAACCGCTTGGCCGATAATTTGAAGTTGATTGGTGTTGTATGATCGACGCGATGCTAAATCAACTTCCTGAAGAAAAATAAAATCGGTGCGGTTTTGCAGAATGAATTTTTTAATGGAATCGAGGTTTTCTAATGTTCGTGCTTTAGTATCGCGGGTTCGCTTTCCCCCGTCATAAAAAAAGTCCATATTGTCGCCTAACCCGGCATAACCAATGTTCCAGGTTATCAGTTGGTACGACGTACTTATAGCAACAGTGTCGGGGTTTAGTGAAGCTTGAAGAGTAATTTCCCTATCAGGATTGTAGAAGGTTATGGTGCTGTACACCATAAATAGGATTGCAAAGATAAATGCAAAAGCTATAGCTATAAAGCCTAGACGTAGAGTGTTTTTAATCATTTTTTTAATAATTGATTATCAAATTTAAACCAAAAATGTTATTGGTTCAAACCTAATTTTGACGATTTTATATTATTGGCTATCTTTGACGCATATTAATTGCATTAGCATGAAGTTTGGAGTAGTTGTATTCCCTGGTTCCAACTGCGATCAGGATACAGTATATGTAATTAAGGAGATACTTGAGCAAGAAGTAGTAACCCTTTGGCACAAGGAAACCGATTTTGATCCCAATATTGATGTCATAATACTGCCGGGCGGATTCTCCTATGGTGATTACTTACGATCAGGGGCCCTGGCCAAGTTTTCGCCAATAATGAACAGGGTAATTGATTTTGCCAATAATGGGGGTTACGTGTTTGGTATTTGCAATGGTTTCCAAATTCTTTGCGAGAGTGGACTTTTACCGGGAGCATTACTGCACAACACCAGCCAAAAGTTCATATGCAAGAATGTTCACCTGGTACCTGACAGCAAGAACACTGCTCTTACAAAGTACTTACCCCGCGACAGGGCGCTTAAGGTTCCCATTGCCCATGGCGAGGGTCGTTACTACGCCGATAAGGATACACTTGCCCAAATGCGAATAAACGGTCAAATACTTTTCCGCTATTGCGATGAGAGCGGAGTGGTTTCGGAAAGTGCCAACCCCAATGGCTCAGTGGAGAACATTGCCGGTGTATGCAATGAGCGCCACAATGTTTTTGGTATGATGCCCCACCCAGAGCGTGCCTCGGACGATGAGCTTGGCAATACCGATGGCAAGCTTATTTTCGAGTCAATGATAAAGTATATCAGGGAGTTGAGTAATTAAAGCATACGTAAATCGATAATTGGATCGTTGGGCGGGTTACCTATCAGCTCAACGATTTTTTTTGCTACCTGCTCGGTTGAGGCAAGCATTCCTTTCTGCTTGTAATGGTGAAACCTTTCGGATTGGGGAAAGTACGTTGGGTCAACTTTACGAACCGAGTCCTGCATGGGGGTGTCAACTATTCCGGGTGCTAATGAAATTACCTTAACCTTTGGGTCGCCTACCAGCTTTTGTTCAGCATGTAGCACCAGTGAAAACATATCGATAGCTGCCTTGGATGCGCAGTACCCACTCCACGATTCCACCGCATGGCGCGCTGCTCCAGAGCTGATGTTCACAATGGTAATTAATTCGGCTGAGGGTAGATATAACGATATTAAACGGTTAGTTAGTATTGCAGGGCTAACGGTATTAACCATGAATGTTTTCTCAAGCTGTTCATTATCGATTTTACCAATAGGTTTTACGTCGCCTAGCATGCCAGCATTATTTATAAGTACAACGTGTTTGGCATTGGGGAAGAAAGGTATTTCTACCTCTCTTGCTGCTCCCTGTTGGCTGAAGTCAATTTGAATATGTTTATACCTATGGTGGCTAACCACATTTCTACGCGAGTATCCAACCACATAGGAGCTGTCATTGCTTAGTACTTGGCGAGTAAGCGCCAACCCAATTCCCGAGCTAGTACCGGTAATATAGAAATAATTCATAACCTCCTTTTTAATATCAAACTAAACAGCTTTTAAAAACGATTTGTTTTAGAGCTGTCAGTATGAAAAGTATTTACTTGATGAAGTGTCGACGAACCCAGCGGGGGAAAATTATGCTACCCAGAAAGAGGTAAGGATAGTAAGTAACCAGTCTCCACAGCAAGGCCATTGCCACAGAAACAGGAACAATTAATGCTGCATCAACAGGAATAAATTCTGAAAGGTAACGGGTAAAAACAAACTCGGCAAAGCCACTACCTCCGGGAGTTGGACTCACTAACATCATTATCCACATTACCAGCTGGCGTGCAAAAATTAGCAGGTTGTGCTCAATGCTGAAGAATGCCATAAGTAACGCATTTACAACCAGGAAACGCGATGACCACGAGAGAAACGAGGCCAGTACAACCTTTACCCAGAACGAAGTGGGCTTGTTTCGGTATTCCTTGGAGCTGTTTATGATATCGGAGCCGGCGCGATTTGCTCCATGCTTCCATCGCCGCAGGAATGGTAGTTTAAAAATCAAAAGTAACAACCATTTAAGTCCACGGGGATTAAAGAATAAACCGTAAACCAAGGTTATTACCCAGGCAAGTTTTAATGAGTAGCCAATAATGCTGAATGTTAAAAGTTCCTTGGCCATGCTGTTTGTGGTACCAATATCGAATAATCCATGGTAACCTGCCAGCAAAACCAGGAGTGGAAACATTACCACAAAGTAAAGCTCATCCAGGAAGGAGGTTATCATTACCAGTGCTGAGCTATGCCCAAGATTTAAACCTTCCTTATTGACATAAACAATTGCCACGCTGGTGCCACCTATAGCCGATGGTGTGATTGCCGAGGTAAATTCCCAGAGCATTATCACCCTTAAAGCCTTCCAGAATCGGAATTTACCATCGCTTAAAATCATTAGCCGGAGGGTGTAACCCA
Source organism: Tenuifilum sp. (assembly GCF_037481895.1). Classification (NCBI taxonomy): domain Bacteria; kingdom Pseudomonadati; phylum Bacteroidota; class Bacteroidia; order Bacteroidales; family Tenuifilaceae; genus Tenuifilum; species Tenuifilum sp. The sequence continues at coordinate 68,708 of NZ_JBBFKU010000009.1, read as the reverse complement.
AATCGCGGCCAACCATGAAAAGCCAAGCCAGCATTAACCACAACGCTGATTTCCATGTAAAGTTTATAACGTCAAAAGCCCTAGGGTTAAATTCATTGTATAGTAAGACCCCTGTTACCCCCAGCCCAAGCAAAACCGGTATTAGGGCAAGTTTTGCCTTTATACGTTGTGCAGGGTTTTCCTTAATATGGGCGGTTTGCTTATGCATTAATTTCAAATGCAATAATTAACAAATTTAAAGTTTTAGGGTTTAAATCATGGCTAATTAAAAGCTAAATTGTTTATTGGGTTAAAAACATGAACTTTGTAACCCTTCTGTAAGTTTTGCATTTTTAAACTTTACTTTGTTTTAGAAATCCTACTGCATTGTATTTTTAATGTATATGGTGATTGGAAAAAATAAGCGAGCCGAGGCACATTTAGCCATAATACTTGCAAACATTATGTTTGGGCTTAACTACTCAATAGCCAAAGGGGTTATGCCCAATTACCTATCGCCCATGGCATTCACTCTTCTTCGGGTGGTTACGGCCTCGTTTCTTTTCTGGTTGATTTCGATATTTGATAAGAGTGATGAGAGAATAAGCAAAGCTGATTATCCACGATTTATTGCATCGGGGTTGTTTGGCATTTCATTCAATCAGCTGCTATTCCTCAATGGGTTAAACTATAGTACCCCAATCGAGTCATCAATCATATCAACCTTGAACCCTGCGATGGTAATGCTTATTGCATACTTTGTCCTATCGGAGCATATCAATTTTGTTAAAGTAACAGGTTTGTTTATTGGTGCATCGGGTGCCCTTTTGCTTATCCTGAGCAAGGGCTCCTTGGAGGTTGGGCAGAACCATACCCTTGGCAATGCCATGCTTTTCCTGAATACTCTTTTCTATGCGTTTTACCTTGTGGTAGTAAAGCCCCTTATGCTAAAGTATAGACCAATTACGGTTATGAAAGGTGTTTTTGTGGTTGGTTTGATTTCCCTACTTCCTTTTGGTGTTTACGATTTAGCCACTACAAGGTGGGCAGTTATTCCACCAATGATTTACGCATCAATACTTTTTGTTTTACTTGGCCCGACATTTTTAGCATACCTCCTGAACGGATGGGGATTACGGTACGTTCAGGCAAGCACTGTTAGCATATATATTTACTCTCAGCCTGTTATAGCGGCCTTAGTTGCTGTATCGGTGGGAATGGATAGCCTCGATGCCAAAAAGATAACTGCTGCAGCTTTGGTATTTGCAGGGGTTTACTTAGTAAGCCAGCGTCCTGACGGCTGGCTGGTTAGTATTTTAAAAAGGATTCAGAGGAAGTGATTTCTCGTGCTATTGATTCCAGTAGGTCAACTCCATCAATAATTAGGTCATCGGGAAAATCGTAGGTTGGGCTATGTATATCGGGGTGGTCTTCACCCGCACCAAGTCCGAATATTACCGATGGGCATACCCCTGTAAAGTGGGCAAAATCCTCGCTCCAGCGGTTGGGTTCATTGAGGTATATAACCTCTTTCTTTTGCTCGGAGGCAATTTTCTCTACAACATTAGTAAGTTGCGGGTCGCAAACTGAGGCTGGGAAATCGTCGGTAAATTCGGTTTCAATGGCTAAGCCATGTCTGGTTGCAATTTGGGTTGATGTTTTGAGAGCGTTATCGGAAAGCAGGTGCATATCGGAATCGTCAAAGGCTCTGAGTGTAGCCATAATAACAGCCGAACCGGCTGAGGTTCCAAAGGCCACTTCACCTACCTTAACGTGTATAAGGGTTACCAGCACAAAGTTCTTATACTTAAAATTGGTTGGCAATGCCAGCAGGTGCTGAATGATTTCAGCTGTAGCCGCCGATGGATTAAGTCCCAGTTCTGGGAAGGCTGCATGGGAGTTTCGTCCGGTAAGCTTAATAATCAAGCCTTTTGAGGCTGCCGTAAAGGTGTATCGGCCAAGTACTACGCTGCCCTTTTTGTACTTGGGTAAATTATGAAGCGCAAAGGCATAATCGGGAATGAGGTCTAGCTCTTTTAGCCTTTCAATGGATTCCTTGGCACCGGAACCATTCTCCTCTGAGGGTTGGTAGAACAGAATCACCTTTCCTTTTTCTAAGGGATTCTCAAAAAAACGAACGGCCAGGCCTGAAACAATGGCCATATGGCCATCGTGGCCACAGGTATGTGAAACTCCGGGAGTATTGGACTTGTACTTAAAATCGGAAAGCTCAGTAATGGGCAGGGCATCCATATCACATCGGAATAGTACTGTAGGGCCAGGCTCTTTGCCCCTGTATACTACAGCCATTCCCTCACCAGCAATATTTGAGTAAAGCTCATGTGGTTGGTAGCGGCTTAGAAAAAAACGAATTCTTTTCCCCGTAGCTCTTTCTTGGCCAGAGAGTTCAGGGTTGCGATGCAGCTCGTGACGTAGCCTGATGAGTTCTTCCATACCTGCAACCAAATTTCTGTAAAATTATTGATTTTTGTTAAATAAATCCAAATCCAGCCAAATAAATCAATCAATAAAAATGATATATAAATAACAAAAATTAACAAACAAAAGAATATGTAAATAGAATATAAAATGAACAAAGACTATTTTTTAATGTTAGTAGGGCATAATCAACTAAAACACACGATTATGAAAACAAGAAAAAATCTATTTGCTCTACTAGCTTTGGTAGGCCTAGCGGGAACGCTACTATTAACAAGTTGCGAAAAGGATGAAGAAAAGGAGATGGAAATGCCTAAAAACATTGTTGAGGTTGCCGTTTCCAATCCACAGTTCTCAATTCTGGTTCAAGCCCTCCAGAAGGCGAACCTGGCTACAACCCTTCAGGGAACTGGTCCTTTTACAGTATTTGCTCCAACCAACGCCGCCTTCAACGAGCTTTTCAATCAGTTGGGTGTAAGTGGTATAGATGCCTTAACTGCTGACCAGCTAACCCCAATTCTGCTTTACCATGTTTTATCGGGTAAGGTTGAATCCAATCAGCTTGCGAGTGGCTATGTTTCAACTCTTAGCCCCGGTGCAGGTGGATTAGGTGTTTCACTTAAGGTTGATGCAAGTATGCTCAAACTCAACGGAAATGTTGGTATTACCGCTGCCGATATTTCAGCCACCAATGGGGTTATTCATGTAATTGATAAGGTTTTACTTCCGCCAACAGTGGTTGATATTGCCCTTGCAAACAGCAGTTTTACATCTTTAGTGGCTGCGCTAACCAAAGCCAACCTGGTTAATGCTCTTAAAGCTGATGGACCGTTTACGGTTTTTGCTCCTACAAACGATGCATTTAGTCAACTTTTCACTGATTTAGGTGTAAGTGGTTTAGATGCGCTTAATGCCGAGGATTTGACCCCAATACTTTTATATCACGTTTTAGGTGCTGCAGTTAAGTCCACTCAGCTTCAAACTGGCTATGTTTCAACTTTGAGTGCAGGACCAAATGACTCTAAAGTTTCCTTACTTGTCGATGCCGCTGCTGTTAAGCTGAACAACAATTCTAAAATTGTTGCGACCGATGTGGTTGGAACTAACGGTATAGTTCATGTTATCGATAAGGTTATACTTCCACCCACGGTTGTTGATATAGCATTGGCTAATAGCAGTTTCAGCACTCTTGTTTCGGCTCTGGTAAAAGCTGAACTTGTTGAAACCTTAAAGGGCCAGGGTCCGTTTACAGTGTTTGCTCCAACCAACGATGCTTTTAGTGCACTTTTCACTCAAATTGGAGTATCAGGAATCGACCAGCTTTCAAAGGATGATTTAACGCCCATTCTGCTCTACCATGTAGTATCAGGTAATGTGAAATCGAATCAACTTTCTAGTGGTAATGTGCCTACGTTGAATGGCGATATCAATGTTAATGTTGGTACAACCGTTACAATTAACGAGAACTCTTCGGTAGTTCTTGTTGATGTACAGGCTACCAATGGTGTTATTCATGTAATTAACAAGGTGCTTTTGCCTCCCGCAAAATAAGCTTGCATTATTAAATTAGGGCGTTGAGTGTTCAACGCCCTTTTTTTATTTTTGTCGCGTAAACCTTTTGGGTTTATACCGTTCTAAACCTTTGCCAATAAATTGAACTTTAAACAATGAAGAATAATTCCATTGGGATTTATGCTGCAACTGTGCTGGCCATGGTTTTTTGGTCGCTCTCCTTTATTTGGTATAAGGAGGTATTCCAATTCTATAAACCTATCACTTTGGTGGTTGGTAGGCTATCAATTTCTGCCATTTTCCTTTTTATCACGGTAGGACTAATAATGAGGAAGCTGACCAGAATTAAAGCTAGCGATTTGAAATACTTCCTTTTGCTAGCCTTTTTTGAACCCTTTCTTTACTTTATGGGTGAGAGTTTTGGGATGACCATGGTTTCATCTACATTAGCTGCTGTAATTATCTCAACCATTCCACTTTTCAGCCCCTTGGGGGAGTTTTATATTTACAAGACCCGAGTAACACTAATGAATTTTGTGGGTATCATGGTTTCGGTTATAGGGGTTGGCATGGTTATATTCCATCAGGGATTTGGGAAACTTGAGGCTAACCCTGTTGGTATAGCCCTTATGTTTCTGGCTGTATTTGCCGCATTGGGCTATTCACTTACCCTTAGGAAGTTGACATCGGCCTACAATGTTTTTACAATAATTACTTACCAGAATACTATTGCCGTAATTTACTTTCTGCCAATATTTTTCTTGTTTGAGTTTAACCATTTCATGAGCGTTGGAGTAACCATTGCCTCGCTAATGCCGCTTGTTAAGCTTGGAATTTTTGCATCAACCTTTGCCTTTTTGCTATTTACATACTCGGTTAAGCATCTTGGGGTAACCAAGGCAAACTCGTTTGCCAATGCAATTCCTGTGCTTACAGCCATTTTTGCCTATTTCCTGTTAGGCGAAACTTTAGGAATTGTAAAAATAGCTGGAATAGCCATTGTAGTGCTTGGATTATTCCTTTCGCAAGTACCAAGGGAACATGCCCGGCGTGTTTTTGCCTTTATACCAGTGGGTTTAATTACCCGTGCCCGGCTAAGAAAAAACGAGTAGCATTGGCTACTCGTCGCCAAATTGCATCAGGTAAGCTTTAATACATTCGTTAAGGTCGCCATCGAGTATGGCATTTACATCGGAGGTTTCATAGCCCGACCGTAGGTCCTTAACGAGTTTGTAGGGGTGGAGCACATAGTTCCGGATTTGTGAGCCCCACTCAATTTTTTTCTTTTTCCCTTCAATCTCGGCCTGAATCTCACGGCGTTTGCGTAGTTCCAATTCGTAAAGGTGCGATTTCAGTAGTCGCATGGCATTCTCCTTATTCTGGAATTGCGACCTCGATTCGGTATTCTCAATTACGATGCCCGTAGGGATATGGTAAAGGCGGACGCCTGTTTCAACCTTATTTACGTTTTGGCCACCGGCCCCCGATGAACGGTATGTGTCCCATTTAATGTCGGCTGGGTTAATGGTTATTTCAATGGTTTCGTCAACTGCTGGTGAAACAAAGACCGATGCAAACGAGGTATGCCTTCGGGCATTGCTATCGAATGGGGATATGCGAACCAGGCGGTGAACGCCATTCTCGCCCTTTAGAAATCCGTAAGCCATTTCGCCCACAAACTCCAGTGTACATGATTTTATGCCGGCCTCCTCGCCATCCTGCACATCTACAACTTTTACCTCGTAGCCATTCCGCTCGCCCCAGCGCATGTACATGCGCATGAGCATGGCCGCCCAGTCCATACTTTCAGTTCCTCCGGCACCGGAGTTGATTTTCATGATTGCCCCAAGCCTATCCTCTTCCTTGCGTAGCATGTTCTTTAGCTCCAAATCCTCAATGGCTTGGAGGGTTTGCCTGTAGTGGGAGTCAATTTCTTCTTCGGTTGCAGCACCTTCCTTGGCAAAGTCAAACATAACCTGTAAATCCTCGGTAAGGCTGTTTACCTTATTAAAGCCATCTATCCAGGATTTGATTGAAGCTACTTTCTTAAGCTGTTTCTCTGCTTCATCGGGCTTATCCCAAAAGTCGGGGGCTTGTGTTTTTTGCTGTTCCTCTTCGTATTCTATACTAAGCTTGTCGATGTCAAAGATACCTCCTCAGCGCATCGCGGCGCTTTGCAAGCTCTTTTACCTGTTCAATGGTTGTCATTCCGTAAAAAGATTTTTGCAAAGATATAGATTTTATGGTAGATGCCCTAGGATTGAAGGCAATCATGAAAATTATAGAAAGTACAATCAATCTTTATTGGCAGGTGAAGAGCTTGTCTATTTTTAAGAGGCTTTCTTCCTGGATTTCGGTGAACCTTTTATAGCCTTCGTTCGCAATTGATTGGGTAAGTTGGGGTGATTCAATTAATCTTTCAATCTTCTGCGAAATATTGTAGGGGTCTACGCTTTCAAGGAAAAGCAGTTGCTTGCCATCAACAAAGGTATCCTGTAAATTTTCCTTTCCACTGGTTATAACTGCACATCGTTCCGACATGGCTTCCAGAATAACCAGGGGGAAGTACTCTAGCTTTGATGGAAGTACAAAGATGCCTGCCCTACTATACAGTTCAAATCTTTTGGGACCGTAAACAGGGCCTACAACCTCAACCGTTCTGTTCAACCCATACTGGTTGATTCGTTCCAGCAAGTTTTGCTTTTCCGTTTCGGATGGGAATGCCCCTGCAAGGGTGAGCTTAAGCTGTGGGTATTTGCTGCTGAGTATTGCAAATGCTTCAACCAGCTCAAAATGCCCCTTATGTATTAGAAAATTTGAAAGGAATAGGATATTGCTCCAGTCCTTTTCGTGCCTTTCGTATTCGGGTGTTTTGATTATGGAGTTGGGAATAACGGTAATTTTAGTTTTTTTTAAGTTCAAAGGGGAAAGCTCCAACCTGGCCAGGCGAGGGGTTAGGTGAACAATTTCGCAGTTTTTGAAAATAAAGCTATAGAATCGGTACAGGTATGGTTTTTGACTATAAAACTGTAGCATTCCCGGCCGGTGAAGATGAATTATCTTTTTTGATTTTTGTGATAATGCCTTGCAAAGCATTAAATAAAAGCTATCCCTAATCAACACAAGTCCAATGGGAACCATTGAGAAGTAAACTATATCGGGCTTGTACTTAATGATTTTACCAATAATTTCGAAAACAACCGTTATGGCCCTAAGTATTTTACGGGGTTTAAACCGCTGTAAATCGGAAAGCGATTTTGAGAAGTTAAGGCTAATGGTAAAGCATTTGTTGTTTGGCAATTGCGAAGCCCTACCCATTACCAGCTTATTCATTAAACTAGCACCATGAACCGGAGGCGGAAGTTGAACAATAAAGAGTATATTACTCATCTAATTATTCTGTTCATGGAATAATAATCGATTTAAAGGTTAGCCCTTTAGAGCTGAGATTATCGAGTACGCGGGGCAGTGCGTAGCGCAGGTTACGCTCAGCCTTCAAGGAATCATGAAAAACAATGATTGACCCAGGTTTGGCATTTCGTACTACGTACTGGTAAACCCTTTTGGGTGAGACCCTTCGGCTGTAGTCCATGCTAAGCACATCCCACAAAATAATCTTGTATTGCGATTTTAGCAGCTTGAACTGTTTGGGCGTTATACGCCCGTAGGGTGGGCGGTAGAGGTTACTGTTTACAAAGCTGTTGGCGTAAATAATATCCTGCACATACTGAGTGGTGTCGGTTCCCCATCCCTTGATATGGCTGTAGGAGTGGTTTCCCACAGCATGTCTATCGGCCACAATCATCTCAAAAATTTCAGGGTGCATCTCAATGTTTTTTGCCAGGCAAAAAAAGGTAGCTTTTGCATTGTACTTGCGCAGCTGCTCCAGCACCCATGGGGTAACTCCCGGCGTTGGACCATCGTCGAACGTGAGGAAAACCCCTTCCTTTTCGGAGGGGAAATTCCAAATCACATTCCTGAAGAACCTCTGAAAAAAACGCGGGGGACTAAGATTTATCATAACTACCCTTCAAGAACCGTAACGTATGAGTTGAACTTATCAGTTAGCTGTTTAGCGTACTCGCCCTTCTCGTACTGGTTGGCCATTCGTGTTAACTCATAAAGTATTGCAAGATTTAGCTGAAGCTCGTTTCCAAGCCAATTTTTTTGAAACTCGTCCAGATCATAAATCATGTACGATATGGCCTCGGAGGCTTGGTTTACCATTTGCTGAGAGTATTTCAGGGCATTTTGCATATCGCCTGCACGGTAATAGCCTTCAACCATGGAAAGGGCAAAGTAGTTAAGCGGAACATTTTTAGGAGGAATTAGCTCCATGCACCTGTTCAGTGCAGTGATGGCCGAATCCATTTTGCCTTCATCAACTAAAGCATTGGCAAGGCGAGCAAAAAGGTTACGGTAGTTAGATACAATTCGCATCTTGTTTTCGTCCAGATAGACCTTGGGGTTGTTCAAGCTCCTGAACCTATACTTTTCCATGAGGTTTTCCCACATCTCGCGGGTGTTAACCGAACCAGTCCCCCACTGCCGCGAGGCAGGAATAGGTAGTACACGGTACATCATACCCTCCAGGTGGAAATACTTATCCAAACCTAAATAGGTTTCACCGCTAACAGTTGTGGCGTAATAAATGGGACGCCTCCATTGGTTTGTAGCAATAAGGTCAAGGATTACCTGCCCGTCCTTAAGCACAACCTGCTTGTTAAGTGTCCAGGTCATGGTGTCGGCAATGCGGTTTAGGTAGTTGTCCGGCAAATCGACTTTGCTTTTAACCTCTGATTTATCAACGGTTAGGAAAAGCTGTTTGGAAGGGATGTAGTTTATCCTTTCGTTTTGGTTAAATGGTGATTGAATCATATTTTCGGGTTTGTCAGAAAGGAAGAAATCCACCACACGGTCAAGGTTCAGGGGTTCTTTTATCCTATCAATCACCACAATTGCATCGCGAGCACCGGTAAAGTATTGGTCATATGTCATTCGGATTGGTATGGGGTCGCTTTGGTAAGCTTTACGCTGCATCTGTTCAATGTACCACTCTCCGCGCAGGTAGCTTAGGTTAGCAACACGAACATCGGTTCTAACGCCCTCCACCTCCTGTGAGTACCATAGGGGAAAAGTATCGTTATCGCCATAGGTGAAAAGAATGGCGTTGGGTTTACATCCAATAAGCATGTTATACCCAAAATCAACTGGCACATAGCTCCCTGAGCGGTCGTGATCGTCCCAGTTCTCGTTGGCCATTAGTACGGGTACGGCCAGCGTGCATACCGATGCTGTAACCACAGCCGTGGCTGGGTTATCCTTAATTTTCCTCAGCAATTCATAAACTGCTAAAACACCTAAACCTATCCAGATGGTAAAGGCGTAAAAACTTCCCGCATAGGCATAGTCGCGTTCACGTGGCTGGTAGGGCGTTTGGTTCAGGTAAACAACTATAGCGATTCCGGTCATCACAAAAAGCATGGTGGTTACCCAAAAATCGTGCTTATGCCTACGAAGATGGTACAATAAACCGGCTAAGCCTAAGAGCAGGGGGAGTAGGTAGTATTGGTTTCGCCCTTTATTGTTACGGTAAATTTCAGGCAGCTTTTCCTGCGGCCCTAAACGTGGGTTATCGATGAAAGGGATTCCGCTTATCCAGTTACCCTTGGTTACCTCGCCATGCCCCTGAAGGTCGTTTTGGCGGCCAGCAAAGTTCCACATAAAGTAGCGGAAGTACATAAAGCCAAGCTGGTATCGGAAGAAGAAGAGTAAGTTCTCGCCAAAGGTGGGCACGTAAATGGTTTCGGTTTTGCCATCAGGCCCAAATCGTTTAATGGGGTTGCCATCAAAGTTGCTCCATTTCTTGTAAGCGTTAACATGGTTTTGTTCGTTGCTCCACATACGGGGGAAGAGCATTTTGAATTCAGGGTCAAACTCGTATTTATCCTTGGTGCGAACAAAAACGTACTTACCATTCTTTGGCGCATAGGTAGGCTCCCCCTCAACCCTTGCTATAGGCTGTGCATTGAATACCTGACCGTACAGCAAAGGTCTATCGCCATACTGTTCACGGTTAAGGTAATATAGTAGTGAGAACATGTTGTCGGGGCTATTCTGATCCATTGGCGGATTGGCCGACGAGCGAATTACTATTGCAGCATACGAGCTGTAGCCAATCATTATCACCGTAAGCCCTACAAAAATTGTATTCAGCACCACGCGGCCTTGCTTATGTGTTCTATAAATACCGTAAGCAAGCAGCGCCAGTACAACGGTAAACAGGAAGAAAACTCCCGATTTAATTGGTAGTCCAAAGGAATTTACAAAAAGCAACTCTACCTTTGAGGCTATCACAACAAATCCCTGAATTATACCATACATTATGGTAATTAGCAGCACGCCTGAAATCAAAAGGGTGTAAAATAGGCCTTTAGGCGAGTAGCTGTATTTCCTGAAATAGTAAACAAGAGCAATGGCCGGAATAGCCAATAGGTTGAGTAAGTGTATTCCAATTGAAATACCCATTAAAAAGGCAATTAGAATGATCCATCGGGTGGCATGGGGCTGATCGGCTTGCTCTTCCCACTTTAGGATTGCCCAAAAAACAAGGGCTGTAAAGAGCGAAGAGGTGGCATACACCTCACCTTCAACCGCTGAGAACCAGAACGTATCTGAAAAGGTGTAGGCAAGAGCGCCAACAAACCCCGATGAAAGTATGAGTATTACCTGGGTTAAGGTGAACTCAGTTGCTTTGGGCGAAACAATTCGCCGAGCCATGTAGGTTATGGTCCAGAAAAGGAACAGGATTGTGAATGAGCTGGCAAGGGCCGATAGGCTATTGGCAAGTATAGGAACCCATTGCGGGGATGGTGCAAACATGGTAAAGAAACGAACCATAAGCATGAAAAAGGGTGCCCCCGGAGGATGACCTACCTCAAGCTTATTGCCGCTGGCTATAAACTCGCTACAATCCCAAAAGCTGGCAGTGGGTTCAATGGTAAGCAAGTAAACCAGCGTGGCTATGGCAAAAGTGAACCATCCTATAAGGTTGTTATACTTCTTGAATTGACTTAGTGATAAGTTCTCCATCGGGTAATTGGTTTTGTTATACCTTTTAATTTCAGGGTTCAGCCACCAAAGGTATCAATTTTCTGAATTGGGAGCGTTACGGAATTAACAGAATGTTTATTTTTACATCAAAACTAAAGTTTATGACTTCTACCTACCGTTATGTATTTAAGGGGTTGTTGGCCCTATTGCTATTTGGCATTGTGGTGTCCTGTTCAAAGGACGAAGAAATTGTTGACCCCACCAGTAAGCCCGATCCTGAAATTGCCCAGTTAACCAAAAAAATCCATGCCGATAGCATTGCTGCTACAATTGGGATGCTACAGGGAATTGGTACACGTTTTGCACTGGCCGAAAACAGGCGCGAAGTAGCCGTTGCAATAATGAATAAGTTTAAAAGCTACGGATACGCTACTGCCCGTCTCGATTCATTCCAGCTTAACGTATATTTCCGAAACCAGTACTATGAAACCTGGCAGTACAATGTGGTTTGTACACTGCCTGGGGTTGAGTTCCCCGATAGCCTTACCATTATTGGGGGGCATCACGATTGTATTTTACGAAGTACTGAACCCGAAAGCCCTCTTGACGTGGCTCCCGGTGCCGACGATAACGCCAGCGGCGTTGCGGTAACCCTTGAAATTGCCAGAGTTCTTAAGCAATCGGGTTTTGCACCCCGAACAACCATTGTTTTTGCAACCTTTGCTGCCGAGGAACTTGGCCTCTATGGTAGCCAGCATATGACCAACCGTTTATCCGATACACTGGCTAAGGTGAAATTCATGCTCAATAACGATATGGTATCGTTCTGCCCGGTTACCGATTCAACGGGTTGGTACCTCAATGTTATTGATTATCCCAATTCGGTTGATTTTAGGAAGCATGCACAAAAAATCTGTTCAACCTACACCCTGCTCAAAACGGTTAACGACAATACCTACCGAAACTATAGCGATAGCTATAACTTTTACCTCAGGAACTACAAATCGCTTTTCTTCATAAGCCATCACGACGACCCCAACTATCACAAGCTAACCGATTTACTCTCAAACCAAAACCCACGTTTTGCGCGCGAGGTGGCTAAACTCAACTGCGCGTTGATAGTTGAAGCCAATAAATAACCTTTATATCAAAATAATCGTATAAATTTGAATTGATATTAAAGCAGATTTGTATGAAACGTACTGTGGTTATACTTGTTGGGCTGGTTATCATAGCTTTTGCAGCCTACATTTTGCTTAAGCCCCGTTTAGCGCAAAACAGCTACAATGAAGGTTTAAAGCTGCTCGATTCGGCCAAGTATGAGCTTGCCCTTGAAAAGTTTAACAGAGCCATTAAGTTAAACCCCAAACGCTACGATTACTACTTTAAGCGCGGTGTAACCCTTGCCGCTTTAAATAACGACTCGCTGGCTTTGGCCGATTTTAGTACGGCTATTGGTATTGATTCAACTCATTTTGAGCTGTACATTGAACGAGGAGTATCGTACCGTAAGCTAAAGCAGTATTCGCAGGCCATGGCTGACCTGAACCGGGCTATAGCAATGAACGATTCCAGCTCAAAGGCATACTACCAGCGTGGGTTGTTAAACGCTGCAACCATGGATTTTGAGCAAGCCATCAAGGACTATAACCGCAGTATTGAGCTCGATGGCTCAAACCTTGAGGCATTTTACAGCCGTGGCGAGTCGCTGGCAAACCTTGCCGACTTTAAGGGAGCAATTGCCGATTACGATAAGATGATTGAAGGGGCTAACGCTACCCCTGAGGCCTACAAGAAGAGGGGAATCTTTAAACTAAAAATTCAGGATTACAATGGTGCAATTGCCGATTTGGAAATAGCACTTAAGGAACTCCCCAAGGACGAGGAAGCCCTTTATAGCCTTGGTGATGCCTTTGCCAATGTGCAGCGATTCGACGATGCCATTAAGGTACTCGATAAGGCCATAGCAGTTAACCCTAAATTGCCATTGGCTTACGGAGTAAAGGGTGGAGCATTGCTCCGTAAGGGTGAGTTCAAGCAGGCCGTTGTTGCTTTCAATAAAGCCATTGAGCTTAAACCCGATTACCTTAAAGCATACTACGGCAGGGGTGTTGCCCGTGCGTTCCAAAAGGATTACAAGGGTTCAATTGCCGATTTCAACAAGGTGATTTCCATTGACCCCAATTACGTTCAGGCTTACTACAACCGTGCCGTTTCAAAGGCAATTATGGGCAACCATAAGGATGCCATCCCCGATTATGATGTTATAATTAAGGCCGACCCCAAGAATGCCGAGGCATACTATAACCGCGGTATCTCAAAAATGAACGTTCAGGAGTTCAAGTCGGGGTGCGACGATTTCCGCAAAGCTGTGGAGCTGGGCTACAAACCAGCTGAGCAGATGGTTAACATCTACTGTCCTAAAGAAAATAAGTAGAAAACGAAAATTGTAAAGCTTGCCACCCGACCACCACAGGTCGGGTTTTTTACTTCACCCGTGTAAGCTTACCATCAAACAACAGCCGTAGCGTGTAGCTGTACTCCAGCAATCCCGACTTAAAATCGTAGTATGCCTTGAAATTTGCGTTCAGCAGCAATCTTTCCCGAAATAGCTTTTGGAATTCAATTGAAAAAGTACCCATTGTGCGAACCGCTTGGTTGAATGTAGGATTAATTGTAGATATTGACCCAAAAAGCTCTTCGCCGCGCGGATTTATGAACCCATCGGAGTACCAGTAACCAATATCGATGGTGGTGCTATTGTGGTATGCTCTGAGCTGAGGGTGTAGGCCAAAGCCTGAGCTGTAATAGGAGGTAAACGATGGGGAAAGGTTTTTGTAGTAGTAAAGCGATGATGAAAATTCAAATCGTGTTTTAGCCAGGGGCTGTAAGCTATATGCAGGAATAACTCCAAGGTTTATGTGTGTTTGAACGGGTAGGTTGGTGCTATCAATTTGCCCGCCATGGTGGAAAGCCATTGCATGAAAGGCATTGGAGAATCCGGTATTGTTGTTCCGGTGGTACAGATGTGTAAAGCCTACGGTAAACTCTTCCTGAAATGGGCTACCAGCTTTGATGTAACGCTCCCAGTTTATCCATAAATCGGCTTTGCTCTCAGTCCCTCGATACAAGAACTGTACACCCGTTTCGGGTTGGTTCAGGAATAGCCTTTCGGGCTTAAATAGTGGCTCGGGTAGCCAGTGGCCGTTTTTGGATTCTAATGTTCCTACAATTAGGGTTACCTTGCTATTTAGCTGTAATCTAGCCGAAAAAACAGGTACTAACCGTTCAAGCGAGTCGGCACCGGCAAGGTATAAAGTATGGAAACCCGCTGCAATGCTGTACTGTTCCGTTTCAAATTTGATGGCCGGTTGTATGTAAAAGCCGGGGTGTGTATACCCCTTTTTGATGTTCCCGGTAAACTCCTTGTTATCAAAAAACGATTGTCCCAAAAGGTAGAGGCCTACCCCAGAGCTATCAGGTTGAGCAATGGAATTAAAAAAAATCGATATATATGTTGAAATAAGCGCTACTCGGAGCATCATGCTTTTCATAATTCGGGTCAAATGAAATATTTTGAGAACAAATATCACAAAAAATCCAAAACAATCCTTAATTTCGACACAACATATCAACCTAAACCTAGCATGCTATGAACTGGAAGCGAAAACTTAAGGTGGCCAGTGTAGTGGTTGTTGTAGCCCTTGCAGTATATTTGGCTTTGCCACAGAACCATTACATTGTGCGGGCACTAATTTACCAGCAGGTAAATATCGACGACTACAAAATATTCCATAACCGTACCGTTAAGGCGGGTACGCCTCAACCCTGGAGGTTGCATGAAAAGTACAACTCCTATCAGCTTACCAACGATCAGCTTAAATACTTTAACGATTTCCGCACAGTAGCCTTCCTGGTTGTAAAGGATACCGCTCTACTTTTTGAATCGTACTGGGATGGATACGGAAAAGATTCATACTCCAACTCGTTTTCAATGGCCAAGAGCATTGTTAGCCTGCTCATGGGTTGTGCCCTAAGCGATGGTTATGTGAAAAGTATCGATGAACCAGTTGGGAACTACCTCCCTGAGTTTGCTGAGGGCGATAAGGCAAAAATCACCATAAAGCATCTGCTCACCATGAGCTCAGGGCTAAGCTGGGACGAATCGTATAGTACGCTATTCTCCCTTACCACGCAGGGTTACTATGGAAAAAACCTGCCCAAGCTGGTGCTAAACCAAACGGTGGTAAAGGAACCCGGAAAGACATTTGAGTACCGTAGCGGCGACACACAGCTGCTATCGCTCATTATTGAAAAGGCAACCGGTAAAACGCTGGCCGATTACGCCTCGGAAAAGATATGGTCAAAGATTGGCGCCGAACACGATGCCCTTTGGTGTTTGGACCGCAAGGATGGCGTTGAAAAGGCGTTCTGCTGCTTTAACACCAATGCCCGCGATTTTGCCCGCTTTGGTCAGCTGGTGCTGAACGGTGGCCGTTGGAATGGGGAACAGATTGTGCCGGAAGAATACCTTAACGAGTCGCTTACGCCGGCAAGTTACCTCTTTGACCCAGAAACTAACAGGAATGTCGATTTCTATGGTTACCAGTGGTGGATGATAAATGTTGATGGATACAAGACCTGGTATGCTCGCGGTTTGCTGGGACAGTATATCTTTGTAATTCCTAGCTTGAATGCCGTGGTGGTTAGGTTGGGACACGTAAGGAACAACAACCGTATCGATGGCACTCCTGAGGATGTTTACCAGTATATCAGATTCGGAATCAGTATTGTTAAAAGCATTGAAAACAATGAGTAGTAACGATTTTATTAAGGATAGGTTAAGGGTAAAGTTGCTTGCCTTTCCGGCAGCAGAGCTTTCAGTTTTCGACAAGGCCAAAAAGAAGTATATGGGTTTGTTTAACCCCGAGGAGATGGAGTTTGTGAACGATAAGCCCGATGTGCTTATGTTTCTGACCGGGGGCTCTGAGCATATAGCCATTGAGTCGGTGCAGGAGTACCGCTTTTACCTGCTGCTCGCCTCACGCGACGCCAACGCATGGGCTGCTGCCACCGAGGTTAAAGCCTGGATGAACCAGCATAACATACGTTCCGTACTGCTCGATGCCGATAACCCTTCAACCGCCGAGTACCTGAGTGAGTACTACAATGCCTTTGTGGGGGTACGCAAGCTTCACGGTCAGCGACTTGGTGTGGTGGGCAGCTCATCGCCGTGGCTTGTGGCCAGCGGTGTTAACCCCTACCTTTTACAAAGCAAGCTGGGGGTTGAGCAGGTTGATATTAGCTGGGATGATATTGTTTTTGATGAGATATCGCAGGTTTCGCCAGACTTTACCTCGCTTTTTGGCATGGCCGAGAACCGGGTGGAACTCATTGAGAGCGGTAAGATATATGAGGGGCTTGCCTCGCTTATTCCGTTTTACAGGCTTAACGCCATGGCCGTGGAATGTTTCCCATTGGTCAACAAGACCGGACATACCGCCTGCCTGGCATTAGCCAAGCTAAACTACGATGGCATACCCACAGCCTGCGAGGCCGATATTTGCAGTGCTGCCGCAATGATGCTATCGTCAGAGGTATGCAACGCCATTCCATGGATGGCCAATATAGCTCATGTGGGCAATGGCAAAGCCATGCTTGCCCACTGTACTGCGCCGGTTAACCATCTAACCTCGTTTAAGCTCGATACCCACTTTGAAACCGGCAAGGGTTACGCCGTAAGCGGCCAGCTTAAGGGCGATGAGGTAACCATCTTTAGGTTCGACAGTACGTTGAACCACATATTTGTAACGCTAGCCAGGGTTACCGATAAGCCCAAAAGCCGGAATGCCTGTCGCACCCAGCTGGAGGTTGAGCTTAGCCCTTCGGCCTCAAAGTATTTTACGGAAACTCCCTTTGGCAACCACCACATGGTTCTGCCCGGGAACTGGGTACAACGCCTTACCCTGGCAGCGGAACTGCTGAATGTTGGGGTGGTGAGTTAACGGCTTCGGTGTTTGTGAAGTTTTGCGAAGCAAAATTTAGGGGAGCGTAGCGAACCACAAACACCGTGTTATACGCCGTTGTCATCCTCTCTATCTTGAGTCTCTGTTGACTTATTCTTAAGAGATTCAAGAGCCTTGGCAATCATTTTCCCCCAATCGTCTGCTATTTCCTTCATACTTTGCCCATGGTAACCCAATCTTAAGGATAACATGAAATTCGTAATTTCATCAGGTTCAACACCTTGCTTAAAGCGGGCATTTTGAACATACACAACTAATTTGAGAAACGATTGATAAAAATCCGCAACCTTAGACCCAAATTCAGAATCTTTGGCAATAATTTCTTTGGTAATTTCGTCATCGGTTAATGCACAAATTGCACAAAAATTAGATGGATTTAGCATTTTATTGCCAAGTTTAGAGCCGATGCCCATTTCACCTTGAATTTCGGCCTCCTGCTGCCATACTTCATGAATGTAACCAATCTCTTCATCAAAACTTGACCAACGGTTTCCTAGAATTTCAGTATATAGTTCCTCTTCCAATTCGTTATGAGATTTACCATTTCGGAAGGCAACTTCCTCCAAAATAACGAATATAATACGATAGCATAGACGAAGGAAATAAAGCGTTTTGTTCGGTGTCGGAATCATTGAGGAATATCGTACCTTTTGCCAATAATCATAGAATTCTTCAAGATCATCTTGAGTAGCTTCAGCCTTTCGCAGCAGGTCTCCAAAATGCGAGAGCATAAGGTTTAGCTTTTGTTTATGATTTCGAGTTGGGTCAATTCCTTGGTCAAGTAAGATAGCAGAGAAGTAATTATCAATTGCCATATAACCATCAGCCACGGCAAAATTGCCTGAACCTGATGATTGGGCACTTAAGTACTGAATCAAACCAATTATTAGACGTTCTTTAACTTCGGGTTTCATATTTAATCAACTCTCCATCTATCTTACAGACAATGACGTATAACGGTGACGTGTATGAGTAGTGGCGGACTTCGGAGCAAATCCAGTCCAACTAACACAAAAGTATATGCGGGGCTGAATGCTAAAATTAGTTACAGACCCCGCCATTACTTATACACGATGTTGTGTGCTGCCTTTAATTCTTTTCAAATGTTAGATAATCAGTTCCGCCATTTCCACCACTAACATCTATAAGTTCAATTTTAGTAGTGGACTGAGAGATAAAATCCCAATCATCATTTAAGTCTTTAAAATCATTAGTTAAGTTAAAATTTATGTTAAAGTCTAAATCATCTTGGCTATCATCATTACTGTTGCTGTCAGTAATACTCCAAGTGCCATCGTAATTATTAGTACCATTGTTTGCGTTTAATACACCTGAACTCTTAAAGGTGAAGTTGTAACCCGCAAAATGATTGGTTTCATCTGTTCCGGAGTCTATAAATTTCGTTATTCGCCAAGTACCACTTTGAATATTGTTCTGTACTTGACTCTGTGTATTATTTGTACTATCGTCATCTTTACTACAAGAAATAACAAGTAGCAAACTAAATAATCCAAAGATAATTGCTGCTAATTTTATTGCTTTCATAGTCTTACTTTTTTTCATTTAACGGACATGTTCTAATTCCAAATGGTGCATAAAGTGGACAAAAGCTTATCAAGCTAGTTAAAACGAAAACACCTGCAAATACTAAAAGAACAATGCCTAATGTTCCAGAAATTGTTCCTGTGAAATAAAGTACTCCGACTATTGCAGCGATTATTACTCTAATAATTCTGTCTGCTTTTCCCATGTTTTTTTTCATTTTTTTAAAATTTAAATATTCCTGCATTATTGCGTTACAAAGGTAAGTGGTGTTTTATTGCTGTGCAGTGACCGTGGTCACCAATCAGCGATAATTCTTATTTCACCAGATTTTTGTATTATTTTCCCATCGGATTCAAGTTTTTTCAGCACTCTGGTTATTACTTCACGAGCAGTTCCTAATTCGTTAGCTATCTGGTTATGACTCATTTTAATTGAAATACTATTAATTAATTCCAATTTCTTTTTCAAATAATCATAAAGTCTCTTATCCATTTTATCCAATAACAATTGACTAATTGTATCTAAAAGTTCTGAATACCTTAGATTGTATTGATTAAAAAATAGTTCGTTGAAGTCAGGATACTCTTTAAGCCAATTAGGCAATAGTTGTACAGGAATTAAAATAATCTTTGAATCCTCTTCGGTTGTAGCGAAAACCTTGCTTGGTGTGTTTTTTAGTGCAGCATAGAATGTCATAACACAGCTTTGAGCAGGCTCAATATAGTAGAGTAATAATTCCTTCTCGTCAAATCTTGAATATACTTTTACAAGTCCACTTGCAACAAGAGGCAATACTTTAACATACTGTTGTTCTCTTAAAATTTCAGTTCCTTTGGGGAATTCCTTTATACTTGATTCTTGCAGAATCTTATCAACTAAATCAGGTTTTAAAAAGGATAATATTTTCTTGTCAAACTCCATTCTTTATGGTTTTTAGGTCAAGGTTGCACACAACTAGTTTATATGCGCTACTTAGTTGCGCCTTATTTCCATTTTTGGGTGTATAGGCGCTATAAAATAGAGTTTTATTGCTAGAACAAGTATAAAAAATTTATTACAAATTATCAAACGGTCTTTTAATTTTTTACTTACTATTCTACCTAACCAATGAAGTTGTTCGTTGATTGTTGATTGTGAGATTAATAGAACGCAGATTACGCTGAATAAGTGGTTTAAACTGCGATACACATTATTTGATGGTTAATCCAATGAAACACAGATGGTGAAGTTGATTTAGTTGAAAGTTGACGGTTGTTGTTTGTTAGGAAAAGAGAATTTAGCCCTCAAATCATGCTGAGTTCACCGAAGAATCCTTTTGTACCATAAACTCTTTATTAATGCGATTCCTCGTACAACAATGAGCGACACAAGCCGAGGCATAAATGCCTGACCTGTCAATGGGTCGGGCTTTTCAGCCTCGATCTTCTTTGGTTCTTTCTTGTATCAATACAAGAAAGAGCATGTAAAGGGCTCTTTGCCATGCTTTTCTGTTGCGATGCAACGCATCACCCTTGCTCTTTGGAATGCAATAGCGTGCATCGCTATACAGGTAAGAGTCGTGATGGAGTTACAAATGTTTAGCCCCTACGGGGCTGGAAAGGTTGTTCGTTGTTCGTGGGAAACGACCTCACCCCAGCCCTCTCCTGATAGGAGAGGGGGAAAGCATTTAGGAGACCTAATTACAGGGCTAAAGTCTCCCCTCTCAGGGGAGATTTAGAGGGGTCATCTATGTTGAATATGGAAAACGACCTCACCCAAAACCTTTTTTCTGAGAGGGAATGGAGTGGAAGAAGCAAGCAGTGGTATAAAAGCCTGACCTGTCAATGGGTCGGGCCTTTCAGCCTTGATCTTCTTTGGTTCTTTCTTGTATCAAGACATGAAAGAACATGTAAAAGGCTCTTTGCCATGCTTATCTGTTGCGATGCAACGTTTCACCCTTGCTCTTTGGAATGCCATAGCGTGCATCGCTATACAGGTAGGAGTCGTGATGGAGTTACAAATGTTTAGCCCCTACGGGGCTGGAAAGGTTGCTCGTTGCTCGTTGTTCGTTGTTCTTGTAAGCTAAGTCCTACACTCTCTGATATTTGATGTTGATCGGCTCATAAGACGATTATCATGCTGAGCCCAGCCGAAGCATCTCTTTCCCCTTTTATCCTTTTATGAGATCCCTCGACAACGCTCGGGATGACAACACCCTTAGCATCCTCTCTCACCTTGTCATGCTGAGCCCAGCCGAAGCATCTCATTGAATCTACAACTCTTCATTAATGCGATTCTTCGACTAGTTCGGAATGACAGGAGTAGTTGCTGGTTGTTCGTGAAGCGTAGTTCGTCAATGCCATTCTGTGAAACATCGTGTTACACTGTGTAACTCTGTGATAACAATTTAGTTGATGGTTGTTGGTTGATGGCTTAAGAAACCACCTTCAATCATGAATCTGAAATCTGAAATTTTAAAATTTTATCCTTTATCCTTAAATATCACCCCTCCCACTGTACACTACCCCTGCACACGGTACACTAAATATGAGATTCCTCGACAAAGTTTTTCCCGGTATATCGAGGCTAAGAATGTGATGGATAAAAAAAAGGTGTTACCGGTTAAGTAACACCCTTGCATGACGGAACGTTCACATCCTATACGGTAAGTATTTCCTGCTCCTTTTTGTGGAGCACATCATCTACTTTCTTATTGTAGTTGTCGGTAATTTTTTGGATTTTGGTTTCAGCATCCTTAGCGGCGTCCTCGGGCAGGCCATTTTTCTGCATCTTCTTGATTTCCTCAAGGGCATCGCGGCGGGCGTTGCGAATGCTCACGCGGGCATTCTCACCCTCGTGCTTTACCTGCTTAACCAAATCCTTGCGGCGCTCCTCGGTTAGGGGAGGTACCATTATGCGAATTGATTCGCCGTTGTTTTGGGGGTTAAAGCCAAGGTTAGCGGCCATGATGGCTTTCTCAATGGGGTCGATCATCTTTTTTTCCCAGGGTTGCACCACGATGGTGCGGGCATCGGGGCTGCCCACGCTTGCCACCTGGGTGAGCGGGGTCATTGTTCCGTAGTAGTCAACCATAACGCCGGAAAGCATGGCCGGGTTTGCCCTTCCGGCTCTGATAACCCTAAGCTCATTATCCAAATGCTCAATGGCCTTTTGCATCTTGCTCTCGGCAATATCTATAACTTTTTTTGCATCGTCAAGGTTCATGGCTTTATGATTTTTATTGTTTCGGACACTAAAAGTATTAATTTTTTACCAATGTACCAATTCTTTCGCCGGTAACAACTTTCATTAGGTTGCCCGGGGTGTTCATATCGAATACAAGGATAGGAAGGTTATTCTCGCTACACATGGTAAAGGCGGTAAGATCCATCACCTTTAACTTTTTCTCGTAAGCATCGGTAAAGGTTAGCTCATCGAACTTTACGGCTGTTTTGTCCTTTTCGGGATCGGCAGTGTAAACACCATCAACACGGGTGCCTTTCAGGAGAACCTCTGCTTCAATCTCAACACCGCGTAATGCTGAGGCTGTATCGGTAGTGAAGAAAGGATTCCCGGTTCCGCCTGCAATAATCGCCACGTAGCCCTGCTTGAACCCTTCAATAACCTTTGCTTTGGTGTAGAGCTCGCCAACGGGCTCCATCTTGGTGGCGGTAAAAACCTTAGCCTTTCCGCCTGCTCCCTCAATGGCCGATTGTAGCGCCAAGCTGTTAATTACCGTGGCCAGCATTCCCATCTGGTCGCCCTTTACCCGGTCGAATCCTTTGGAAACGCCACTCAAACCCCGAAAAATATTTCCCCCACCAATAACAATCCCAATTTCAACGCCAAGGTCAGCAACTTCCTTTATCTGTTTGGCATAGCTGGTAAGCACCTGGGTGTTAATACCGTACTTATCGTCGCCCATAAGAGCTTCGCCGCTAAGTTTAAGCAGTATCCGTTTATACTTTATCATTGTTTACATTTTTACGGCGTAAAAATAGCAAATTATCGGTTATGCTTTGCTAACAATTGCGTTGTAGTAGCTTCGTAACGACATGCTGTAGGTACGGAGCATCTCAGTAAGCAATGCGTTAAGCTGTTCAATCCCATTTGCTCCTGAGTAATTGTTGATTTGATCCATAAGGTTGTCAAGTTCTTTTGATTTACTGGCCTCAAACGATGGGTCTTTTACCAGAAGTGGGGGGCAGAATTCTTTTAGGGCTTTGTCAACTTTACGGCTTCGGTCAACCGATATTTGGCTCACTACAGTACGGGCAAAGTCGTTGGAATAGGGTGTAATGGGGGTTTCAGCTCTAAGCGCTTCAATTAGTGGGTTGGTATCATAGTTGCTATATGCCTCACGCATGGCTATCCATTGGTACTGCTCAAGTACGGAGTGTTTATTTGATACCAGCTGAACGGCATCGTTTTTGCTTTTTGGGAAGCCAATAATAGCCTTGAGGTTAATCCAAATCATTCGAGCGGCGCTCATTCCGGGTAGGGGGGCTGTGTGGTACGGCATCGATAGGTCGCCAAGGTAGTGCATTCCCCAGCCCATGAATCGCCAACCCCAGTAGTCGTTGCCAGTTGCAAATGCGTACTCAGCCAGTGCCTTGAAAAGGCTTATGCGGTATTCGGGGTAGGTTTTCCTGAGGAATGGGCCAAAAGCGTAAACCAGCTTTGCCTCGTGGTAAAACCCCATGTGAAAAGGAGCCTGGCTGCCGTACTCGAGTTTAGGATCGCCAAAGGGTTGAACGCCGAATCCATAGGTTTTTCCGTGGCTGGTGCCATTATCTTCAAACAAACCCAAATCAAACCCATAGTCGGGCTCGTCGTTGGCGGTGCACAGCACTTGGAGCGGAGCAACCAATTCGCCTTCATTAATCACCACGTAGTTGGTGTGGCTTAGCGAACTAACATCGGTCAGAGTGGTTAATTCCGAGGGCGGAATAACGGTTTTCCCATTAATATCCTGGTTTGGAAGTAAATGTAAGTACAATCTTAGCTTGATATTAGGGTTTAACCTGAGGGCTGTGAGAAAACGGTAAACAATATCGCTTTGGTTGCCAGTGTGCTTAAACTCAAGGCCCTGTGGTAATGGAGCATAGTTGGGTAAGTTTGTTTTAGCCCACTCCTCGTATCGCATCAGAAATTCAGCCAACCCCTTTTCTTCTTTTATAAGAAAAGCTTTAAGGCTTTGCACCTCAACCGGATTTCGTTTTGTGAGGTCGGGAATGCTGCTCAGAACCGGGTATGCCAGTAGTGGGTGTTCCGACCATGCTATCAATTTAAGGGGAGCTAAAATAACACCTATAGTCAACGCTATACCTAAAAAAATTATCAACTTTTTCATCCGTACAAAATATTTATATTATTAATTACTAACACGTTACAGTCTTGCTTTTAATAAACTTTATCGAGCGGATGGAACACCCATAGTTTGACTTCGTCGAGCTCGCAAACAACGCTCGGTTGTTCATCTGTGTTTGTGCAAGCTGACTTACATGGGTGTTTCACCGCGTCAAAGTTTTTACAATAGTATGAAAAAATTTTGGTAAGTATATTGTTTTGAATCATTTATCAAAGGTACAATGAATTAACAAATTCAACCGGGCTAGTAAAAACGGGAAGGCGGAAACTTTTTTGAGGAATGAGTCGGAATGAATCGGAATGAGTCGGAATGAATCGGAATGAATCGGAATGAGTCGGAATGAATCGGAATGAGTCGGAATGAGTCGGAATGAGTCGGAATGAATCGGAATATGATAGGGTTAGAGGAAGTTTAGTTCGTTAAACGTGAATCGTGAATCGTTAAACGAGCGGCTGTGACCCGTACTGAAAAATGTCTACACTAATTTATGCGTATGGACAAAAGTAATTACGTGACAAAACGCTACAGCGAGGGCTTCAAGCTGAAAATTTAAACCCAAGTTCCATGGAAATCGTTCAATTTCGCTTGGCTAACAACAAACCTCATTATTACTTTAATAATGCGTCACGAGTCATTATTCACAGTTTTTTTCTATCACCGATTAAAACACCTATTGCAATCCCAAATGCCATTCCGCTTCCTATTCCAATTGATAACCAAAGTGCGATGTCGTTCAGCAACACTCCTGCAGTAATCCCAACTATTGCTCCTAAGGCAAGACCAATTGAAAGCCCAATTGCCATTTTGTTATTCTTCTTGTTGTCCATTTTTATTGATTTAATTGCAAGTATAACATAATCTGGGGATTATATATTGGTTTACCTATGCCACGATTTTGCTCTTTCAACAGCATCGGCCCATTTATCCTTCATTTTTTGTAGGGTTTCGGCTGGCATACCGGGAGTGAAAGTTTTATCGAGTTGCCAAAGGTTGGCAATCTCCTCAATATTTTTCCAGTAACCCGTGGCTAACCCTGCCAGGTAAGCTGCACCCATAGCGGTTGTCTCTATTGTTTTAGGCCGTACAACGTTGATGCCAAGCACATCGGATTGGAACTGCATGAGCAGATTATTAGCTGAAGCACCGCCATCAACTCGCAATTCCGTAAGGTTTATGCCGGTATCCTTAGCCATAACATCAAGCACATCCATGGTTTGAAAGGCGATGCTTTCCAGTGCAGCTCTGGCAATGTGTGCACGTGTTGTTCCGCGAGAGATACCAATCATCAACCCGCGTGCATACTGATCCCAGTGCGGTGCACCCATTCCGGTAAAGCTTGGTACAAGGTATAAATCGCCGTTGTCGGGTACCTGGCGGGCCAACTCCTCCACCTCAGCGCTGCTTTTGATGATACCTAAACCATCGCGTAGCCATTGCACTACGGCTCCGCCAATAAAAATGCTACCTTCAAGGGCATAGTAGGTGTCGCCATTTACTTGCCAGGCAATAGTGGTTACCAGATTATTTTTTGAGAGAAAAGGTTTTTTCCCGGTGTTCATGAGTATAAAGCAACCGGTTCCGTAGGTGTTTTTAACCATGCCCTGGCTGGCACACATTTGTCCAAAAAGGGCTGCCTGCTGGTCGCCGGCTATGCCTGCAATAGGTACTTTTGTTGCAAAAAATGTAGTATTGGTATGATCGTAAACCTCGCTCGACGAAGCCACGCGAGGCAAAATGCTCTCAGGGATTTGTAAAAGTTCGAGCAGCTCTTTGTCCCATGTTAGGGTGTTAATGTTGAAAAGCATGGTTCGGCTGGCGTTGGAAACGTCAGTTACGTGGGTTCTTCCGCGGGTTAACTTCCACACCAACCAGGTGTCCACTGTACCAAAGGCTAACTCGCCCCGGTTTGCCTTTTCGCGTGCGCCGGGAACATTATCGAGTATCCACTTAACCTTTGTTCCGCTAAAGTAGGCATCAATCACCAGTCCGGTTTTTTGTCGTATCGTGTCAGTGAATCCCTTTGCCCTAAGCTCATCGCAAAGCGATGAAGTTCTGCGATCCTGCCAAACAATGGCGTTATAGATGGGTTCACCGGTATTCCTGTCCCAAACAATAGTGGTTTCGCGTTGGTTTGTAATACCTATGCCATGCAGATTTTGACCGTTAATCCCAATTTTCGACATGGCTTCGGCTGCAACCGCCACCTGCGATGACCAAATCTCGTTGGGGTCGTGCTCAACCCAGCCCGGTTTAGGGAAAATCTGCTGAAATTCCTTTTGGGCCATGGAACGAATGTTCCCCTTTTGGTCAAAAATCAGGGCGCGGGAACTGGTTGTGCCCTGATCGAGTGCCATTATAAACTTTTCCATAGGTTTAGGTAGATTTTAGGTTTTGTTAGGGTTTCACAAATTAGCTAAGAATGTAGTTCTGTGCAATAGCTAAGTAATTTTCCACCTGTTCGCGTTCCCAGTTTTTATCATGGTTCAATTCCCTTGCCATTATAGCTGCTACCGCAGGTGCAATGCGCATACTCTCGCGAGCATCCAGGAGCAGGCATCGGGTACGACGCGCCAAAAAGTCTTCCACATTACGGGCCATTTCATGGCGAACTGCCCACGCCACTTGGGCTTTAATAATGCCAAGACTCTGGCTTAAGGTTTCGCCAAGTTCAGGCTCTACCTTTGCCAGTTCAAGGATCTTTTCCTTGTCGGTTCCATACACATAGAGCGGGTCGCTATGGTTAACATTGTTTGAGTAACCATGAATTTTCAGGTTCCGGGTTCTTGATTTACTTTTCTCCCAGCCCTTAACCGCTTCAACCTTATTTACCATATCCTCAGCCATCCTGCGGAAGGTTGTCCACTTGCCTCCCACCATGGTAAAGAGCTCGGACTGGGTTACAATGATTTTATGGCTCCGGGATATTTCTTTGGTTTTCTTTGAATCGCCTTTAGGTGCTGCAAGCGGCCGTAATCCCGCAAATACGCTAAGCACATCGCTTCGTTTGGGTGCTTTGGTTAGGTATCGGCCGGCAGTGTTCAGAATAAATTCTATTTCCTCCTCAAGCGCAACAGGTTCAAGCGATGCGTTAGGTATGGGGGTATCGGTAGTACCAACCACTATGCGGTTGTGCCACGGAACAGCAAATAGTACCCGTCCATCGTCGGTTTTGGGTATCATCATGGCATGGTTGCCGGGTAAAAAGCTTTTATCGAGCACAACATGAACACCCTGACTTGGCGAAATGGTTTTTGCCTGGCCGGGGATGTCCATTTGCAGTACGTCGTCAGCAAAAACGCCGGTTGCGTTTATTATTGCTTTTCCATGGAAAGTGTAGCTCCTGCCCGTTTCCAAATCCTCAGCCACAACCCCGTCGACAGTACCATTGGTGTTTTTGGTGAGTTTAACCACGTTCATGTAGTTAAGCACCAAGGCACCATGTTCGGTTGCTGTTTGAAGGACATTTATGGCCAGGCGCGAATCGTCGAATTGGCCATCGTGGTAAACCACACCGGCAGTAATCTTTTTAGGTTCGATGGTTGGAATGTACTCCAGCGCTCTTTTCTTTGAAACCCTGAGCGAACGCCCAAGGCTGTAGCGGCCAGCCAGTAAATCGTAAAACGTTAGGCCAACAGTGTACATCAGCTCATCGAACCAGCCAAAGGTTGGAATCACAAAGCTTTGATTTTTTACTAAGTGGGGGGCATTTTTTAGCAACCTACCTCGCTCGATACAGGCCTCGCGCACCAAAGCAATATCGCCTTGAGCCAAATACCGCACCCCGCCATGTACCAGCTTGGTACTTTTACTTGAGGTTGATTTTGTAAAATCATGTTTTTCCAGTAGCAGCGTTCTATAGCCACGGGTTGCTGCTTCAAGAGCAATTCCTACACCTGTTGCACCACCCCCAATAATTACAAAGTCAAATCCCTGATCATTTGACACGGCTTGGCTGAGCATCTGTTCTCTATTCATATCGTAAGAATTAGTAATACAACGAAATATTTTTGGTAAAAATAACAAATAAAACGAAACAAAACGAAATTAAATGAAATTATTTTTAGGTATCTACTTAAGACATCGGATTTAAAAAATCACTATGTTTGAGATAAAATTGGTAGGTATGACATTGAGCATAGCGGAACGGCATAGAAAAATTCTTGAAATACTCAAGGAGACAGGCTATGTATCGGTAGTTGAGCTTAGCGAGCAACTGGGAGTTTCAGCGGTTACCATTCGAAAGGATCTGAAACTTCTTGAAAGTAGGAATCTGCTATTCCGCTCGCATGGGAGCGCATCGGTAAGTAACCCGTACATAGCCGATAGGCATGTAATAGAGAAAGAGCAGCTATATGTTGAGGAGAAGCAGCGCATATCGCGCTATGCGGCCAGTTTAATTTCCGATGGGGAGAGTATTATTCTTGCCTCTGGGAGTACCATCAATGAGTTTTCACGCCAAATAGGCGAACGACGTAACATTACTGTCATATGTGCCTCGCTGGTTGCCGCCCGTGAGCTTGCCGTAAGGGGAGTGGCTGAGGTATTACAGCTAGGAGGACTGGTAAGACATACCGCCACATCGGTTGTTGGCCCCTTTGCCGAAAAGATGCTCGAGGGTTTCCGATGCAGCAAGCTCTTTATGGGAGTTGATGGTATTGACCCCGAATTTGGTCTAACCACAACCAATGCCCTTGAGGCCTCGCTGAACAGGCAAATGATAGCTAGCGCCGAAAAGGTAATTGTTTTGGCCGATAGCTCAAAATTCGGCCGTAGGGGTTTTAGTCGGATATGTCAGCTCGACCAGGTTGACCTGATAATTACCGATAAAGGGGTTAACGAGCTGTTTGTTAAACAGCTTGAGGAAAAAGGTGTAGAGGTTGTGTTGGTGTAAGTACTGGCTAAACGGTAGCAATAACCGTAAGGTTTCCGGTCACCTTTTGACCAATGGCTACTTTAATGTCGGCGTTAAGCGGGAGGAATACATCAACCCGTGAGCCAAACTTGATAAAACCTAGCTCAGAGCACTGGTTTACAGGTTTCCCCACCTCGGCGTAGCAAACAATCCTTCGGGCTACTGCGCCAGCAATCTGGCGGAGTAATACTTTAACACCATCGGGGCGCTCAACCACAACCGTGGTTCGCTCGTTGTGCGACGACGATTTTGGGTGCCATGCAACAAGGTAATCGCCGGGGTGATACTTGTAGTACTTAATAACGCCACTTACTGGGAACCAGTTGATATGGACATTCCAAACCGACATGAATATTGAAACCTGTATGCATCGGGTTTTAAGGTACTCGTTCTCTTCTACCTCCTCAATTGTAACAACTGTGCCATCGGCAGGCGATAAAACCGCATTCTGGCGGTTTTCAATTTGCCTTGAAGGTACTCTGAAAAATCGGGTTAAGAAAGCCATTAGCAGCACCGATGCTACCGTTGCAACAATTGAAATTGCTTTTGGCAGGATTAACCAGGAAACGGCGCATAGTACCACCAGGACTGCCAGTGTTACAAAAAGAATTGAGTATCCCTCCTTGTGAACCTTCATATCTACTAAAAAATTTAAATAATCATCATTACTTCAAGGTAAACATAAACCATGGGGAGTACCATTAACAATGCGTCAAAACGGTCGAGTAGCCCCCCGTGTCCCGGAAGAAATTTCCCGGAATCCTTAACCCCTATACTGCGTTTGAACATCGATTCCACTAAATCGCCCAGTACCGCCATAAAGGTTGTAATTAGTCCTATTGCAAGCCAGTGTTTAAGGCTTACCTCATCGAAAAACATTGCAATAACCCATGCTACCAGTAGCGTGGTGGCTATACCCCCAACAAAACCTTCCCAGCTCTTTTTGGGCGATATGCGGGGAATCATTTTATGCTTACCCATACTCACACCAACAACGTATGCTCCGGTATCGTTTGCCCAAACCAGAAAGAGTATTCCTAGTAATATGTTCGGGTTGTAATCCATGCTATACGAGGAGCCATTGATGGTAATGAAGTTCATTAACGAAAACGGTAAGGCAATGTAGAAAATACCAAGCAGGGTAAATGCTATGTTCTGCATTGGTTTTTGCTGATGCCTGTAAAGTTCAACAACAAAAATTGAAACGAGCAAAGGTACAAAACCGTAAAGCGTTAGCTGCTCAATCCGGCCTGAGCTGTAGAAGTACGACCAAATAAAGAAGGCCATCCCAATGAATACTCCAAGTAGCGATTGTGGCCTTAACTTGGCTTTAAGTCCTAAATGGTAGAACTCAAGCATGGTGGCAGTGGTAATGGCTAAAAAAAGAATGAAAAAGGTTATGTGGCCAATGTAAATTGCCCCAACCAGTACGATTACAAAAAGTAATCCGCTAATGGTACGTTTTAAAAACTCGCTCAACCCTGTATATCTTTTAAAAGTTCTTTAGCCCTTTCAGCGTTTTCAGTCTCTGTATACACTGCAACTTCGCCAAAAAGATAGCTGGAATCTTTACGGTTAACCACAACAGCAGGAATCTGGTTTTCCTCGAGGATTTGTTTAGCCATTTCGGCCTGCCATGTATGCGAGGTGGAAAACACCTCCTGCCAGTTTTGGTCCATGGTTTATTCGGTTTGGTTTTCTTTGCTTTCTAAATCTTGCTTGTGAGCCTCCTCGTCAAGCTCTTTTACCAGTTCTTGCTCACGGCTTAGGGTTTTCCGTGGGCCAAATATCTTTTCCAAATCCTCGCTGAAGATAACTTCACGTTCAAGTAGTAGCTCGGCAAGCTGAACATGACCTTCGTGATTCTCGGTAAGTATCTGCTTAGCCCTTTCGTAGGCCTTATCGATTATTTCTTTAACTTCCTCGTCAATTTGTTCAGCGGTTTTCTCGCTGTAGGGTTTGGAAAATGTGAATTCAACCTGGCCGGTGGAATCGTAGTAGCTTATATTTCGAAGATTCTTGCCCATTCCAAAGTAAGCAACCATGGCGTAGGCCTGTTTGGTTACCCTTTCCAGGTCGCTCAGAGCGCCAGTTGATATCTTATTGAAGTTTATCTCCTCAGCTGCCCTACCTCCAAGGGTTGAGCACATCTCGTCGAATAGCTGCTCGGTTGTGGTAATCTGTCGTTCCTCGGGTAAATACCATGCCGCGCCTAACGACCTGCCACGGGGTATGATTGATACCTTGAGCAAAGGATTAGCATGCTCAAGCAGCCAGCTAACGGTGGCGTGTCCAGCCTCATGGTAGGCAATGGTGCGACGCTCCTCCTTTGATATAATCTTATTCTTCTTTTCAAGCCCTCCAATGATACGGTCGATGGCATCAAGGAAATCTTGCTTCTCAACATACTTTTTATTCTTACGCGCGGCAATAAGAGCAGCTTCGTTGCACACATTGGCTATATCGGCACCAGAAAATCCCGGGGTTTGCTTTGCCAGGAAGCTGATATCGAGATTCTCCTCAAGCTTAAGAGGGCGAAGGTGAACCTTAAAGATATCGAGACGTTCCTTGAGGTCGGGCAGTTCAACATGAATTTGCCTGTCGAAACGACCAGCACGCAAAAGAGCACGGTCTAAAATATCGGCGCGGTTGGTTGCTGCCAGAATGATTACACCCTGGTTGGAGGCAAATCCATCCATCTCGGTGAGAAGTTGGTTAAGGGTGTTCTCACGCTCATCGTTACCGGAGAAGCTCGGGTTTTTACCGCGAGCTCGGCCAATGGCATCAATCTCGTCGATAAATACAATGCATGGAGCCTTTTCCTTGGCCTGACGGAACAGGTCGCGAACGCGCGATGCTCCCACGCCTACAAACATCTCCACAAACTCAGAACCGGACATGCTAAAGAAGGGAACGTTGGCCTCGCCGGCAACAGCCTTGGCAAGTAGTGTTTTACCAGTTCCCGGAGGGCCTACCAGTAAAGCACCCTTGGGAATTTTACCACCCAGCTCAGTGTACTTCTTGGGGTTTTTGAGGAAATCAACTATTTCCATTACCTCAATTTTGGCTTCCTCAAGCCCTGCCACGTCCTTAAAGTCAACCCTTGGGCGTGTTTCCTTATCAAACAGCTGTGCCTTTGACTTACCTACCGAGAAAATATTCCCGCCTCCTGGTCCGCCTCCACCGCCTCTGGAAATTCTGCGGAAAATGTAGATCCAAATGGCTGCAAGTATTACGAACGGAAGTACCCATGAGAGTATATCGGCCCAATAGTTTGGCCGGTCAACGTATTCCGGGTATATTTTTTGACTTTCCTCTATATTGGTTTGTGCCTCGGCAAGCTGCCGCTCAAAGGTTTCAATGGAACCAATGGTAAAGTAAAAGTGAGGCCCTGCCTTTGGAACAGCGCCAAACCCCTGTCCTAGTCGATCCTTGTACTTCTCTAGCTTATCTTCCTTAAGGTAAACCTCTACCTTGCCAGCGTTCCTTACCACCAATAGCTTGCTTATTTCCTGCTTTTCCAGCATTTGGTTTTTTACCTCCTGCCATGTGGTTAGCTGAGCTGTTTTGCCAGAGTAAAAATACTGGATCAGGAAAAATCCAAGAATTATAATGATGTAAACCCAGTAAACGTTGAATCGTGGCATTTTGGGTTTGCCGTTTTCATCGTTCATCATAGGGTTGCTATTGTTGTTCTCAGCCATATAAGACTATTTCTATTATTACGTATTATTGTTAAACTTCTTCGTACTGTATAGCTTTAGCATCGGCCCAAAGTGCTTCAACACGGTAGTAGTTGCGCCATTCGGTTTGGAATACATGCACTACTATATCGATGTAGTCTAGTACAATCCATATTGCATTTTGGTAACCATCGGAGCGGTAAACCTTTTCGCCCAGCTTCTCTAACACTTTATCTTCAATATTGTTTGCAATGGCATCTACCTGTGTGGTGGAGTCGGCATTACAGAAAACAAAGTACTTGCATACGGCATTCGGCAAAGCTCCAATCTCAAGCGATACAACGTTTTTCCCCTTTTTTTCTTGAATAGCATCAACTATACACGTAAGTAAATCCTCGGTGTTTGATGTTTTCTTTACTCTTTTTACTGCCATTTAATCCGTTTTTACTAAACTGCAAAATTAATCAAAAAAATGAACATCAACCCGTTTAATTGTTTTACATAAACAGGTTTAAGCTCATGGTTGTAGCTAAATAAAGCTATATAAAAAAACGTAAAGGGGTTAACCCCTTTACGTTTGAGCGGGAAACGGGACTCGAACCCGCGACCCTCAGCTTGGGAAGCTGATGTTCTACCAGCTGAACTACTCCCGCCTGTTTGCACTGCAAATTTATAACATATTTAGGCAAATTGGTGAGCCAACACCCTAAAAAATATTTAAGGGATCAATAATTGACGACAGTAAATCCCTGGTTGTTTGTGTTGATGATGCATTGTTAAGGCTGATAACCGGGACCTTGGCCTCATTGATAATGTGGTGAGCAAATGCGCCCACGTAGTTATCAAAGCCCACGTTTTCCTTGTGCGTCATAATTATAATGGAGTCGCACTTAATTTCATCGGCGTAATCAAGTATTTCCTGATATGCAAAATCTTCATCCTTGCGAATCAATTTTTTAGTATGGGGTATGTGATTTTCAGCATAAACAGCCGCATACTTTTCAATCTTTTCATTTATTCGGCTTTTTTCAGGGTCGATATCCCCAAAAATTACCGATACGATGTTTAGTTTAGAGTCGAATTTTAGAGCAAGGGCAACAGAGTTAAATAGTTTTACACGGCAATTTTTAGTCAGATCCAGGGGAACAAGCATATTCTTAAAGATTGTTTCAGGAACGGTTTTTACGGTTATTACAGGCTTGGTAGCCTTCATTATCACGTTCTCCAGGGTTGATCCAATTCTTTTTCCTTCCTGGGCAAATGGGTAATTATCGACCATAAGGATAAAGCGGACGTTTTCCTGCTCAGCGTATTCCACAATTTTATGGTGTCGTTTTCCGGTTAGCACCATCAGCTTTGAGTCCTCAGGTAATCCAAACTGGCGCGATATGTTAAGCAGTTTATTAAAGGCCTCATTGATAAGCCGTTCCTCTTTAACCTCATCGAGCCACCAATCCTTTAAATCAAGAACATGAAGTAAATGGATTTGTGATTTTGTAATTGGGGCTAATTTCTGAGCGAATTCAATGGCCTTTTCGTAGTAGTCCCCAAAATCAACCGGAACAAGCAGTATGTCGGGCGATTTATCTTTTTTAGTTGGCATTTTTAGTCCTTAAGTTTAGCTGTGATATATTCGCGATTTAGCTTTGCAATTGTGCTAATGGAAATACCCTTTGGGCATTCAGCCTCGCAAGCACGTGTATTAGTGCAACTGCCAAAACCTAGTTCATCCATTTTGGCTACCATACGCTTAACCCGCTCGGGTGCTTCAACCCGCCCTTGTGGAAATTGTGCGAGGTGGGTGATTTTGGCAGCCACAAAGAGCATTGCGGATGCGTTTTTACAAGCAGCCACGCATGCCCCACAACCTATGCACGATGCCGTGTCGAAGGCAACATCGGCATTGTGTTTGGGTACAGGAATAGCATTGGCATCCTGTGCGGCACCTGCGTTCACGCTAATGTAACCTCCAGCTTGTATAATCTTATCAAAGGCTGAGCGGTCAACCACTAGGTCTTTCACAACAGGGAAAGCTGCTGCACGCCAGGGCTCAATGGTAATGGTTTCGCCATCCTTAAAGCGGCGCATACGCAGTTCACAGGTGGTGGTTCGGTGGTCGTTTCCATGGGGTCGACCATTTATGTAGATGCCGCAGGAACCGCAAATCCCCTCGCGGCAGTCGTGATCGAACGCCACCGGGCTTTTTCCCTCCCTAACCAGTCGCTGGTTCAGCGAGTCGAGCATTTCAAGGAACGACATATCGGGGGCAACATTATCGAGCTCATAAACCTCGAATTTTCCTTTACTAAGGGAATCTTTCTGTCGCCATATCTTGAGTTTCACCTTCATAGCCTTTAGTATTATATGGTTGATGAGATGCTATTTATAGCTGCGCTCTTGAAGCTTAACGTATTCAAATTTAAGCTCTTCCTTATGGAGTATTGGCTCCTTGCCATCGCCGGTAAACTCCCAGGCTGCAACGTATGAGTAGTTCTCGTCGTCGCGTTTGGCCTCTCCTGTTTCAGTTTGGCTTTCCTCCCGGAAATGTGCCCCGCAACTTTCCTTACGGTTAAGTGCATCGTAAACCATAAGTTTACCGAGTTCAAGAAAGTCGGCTACGCGATTTGCCTTTTCCAGTTCCTGGTTCAGCTCGCTGGCAGTATCGGGAACCTTAAGGTTTTTCCAAAACTCATCCTTTAGCTCATCGAGCAATGTAAGTGCCTTTTTAAGCCCTTCCTCGTTGCGAACCATCCCGCAGTAATCCCACATGATCTTTCCAAGCCGCTTGTGGAAGCTGGTAGCCGTTTCGGTTCCGTTAATTGCCATTAACCTTTCAATCCGTTCCTTAACCTCTTTTTCGGCTGCATCGAACTCAGGGGTATTGGTGGGAATTTTGGGAGTTTTTATCTCGTCGGCTAAGTAATCGGCAATGGTGTAGGGTAGTATAAAGTAACCATCGCCCGAGGTTTGCATGAGTGAGCTGGCACCTAAGCGGTTTGCCCCATGATCGCTAAAGTTGGCTTCGCCAATGGCGTATAGGCCAGGGATGGTAGTCATCAGGTTATAGTCAACCCATAGCCCTCCCATGGTGTAGTGGCCAGCAGGGTAAATGCGCATGGGTACCTCGTAAGGCGATTCTCCTGTAATTTTCTCGTACATTTCAAATAGGTTGCCATAGTTTTCCTCAATGTACTTACGGCCCTTTTTCTGAATGGCATCGCGGAAGTCGAGGTAAACCGATAGGCCTGTTGGGCCAACCCCGTAACCGGCATCGCAGCGTTCCTTGGCGGCACGTGAGGCCACATCGCGCGGAACAAGGTTCCCAAAAGCAGGGTAACGACGCTCCAGGTAGTAGTCCCGTTCGTCCTCTGGTATCTCGTTGGGTTTGCGGGGGTCACCCTTTGTTTTTGGCACCCACACCCGGCCGTCGTTTCTTAACGATTCCGACATGAGGGTAAGCTTGCACTGGTGGTCGTTTAGCACCGGAATGCTGGTTGGGTGAATTTGCACAAAACTTGGATTGGCAAACAATGCGCCACGTTTATGGGCACGCCATGCGGCTGAGCCATTTGAGTTTAGCGCGAGTGTTGAGAGGTAATAGATTGTGCCGTAACCTCCAGTGGCTAAGACTACTGCATGAGCCGAGTGGCGCTCAATCTCGCCGGTTATTAAGTTGCGAACTATAATCCCTCGTGCTTTTCCGTCAATTACAACAAGATCCATCATTTCCCTGCGGGGGTACATAGTAACAGTTCCTTTATCAATTTGGCGCGAGAGGGCGGAGTAGGCGCCAATAAGGCACTGTTGGCCGGTTTGTCCCTTAGCGTAAAAGGTTCTTGAAACCTGAACGCCCCCAAACGAACGGTTTTCAATTAATCCACCATAGTCACGGGCAAAAGGTACTCCCAGTGCGGTGTAGTGGTCAATTACAAGGTTACTTACCTCAGCAGCACGGTAAACATTTGCTTCACGGGCTCTGAAATCGCCACCCTTAATCATATCGTAGAATAGCCTGTAAACGCTATCGTTGTCGTTCTTATAGTTTTTAGCAGCGTTTATTCCGCCTTGTGCTGCAACGGAGTGAGCCCTTCGGGGGCTATCCTGGTAGCAAAACACTTTTACGTTGTACCCCAGTTCGCCAAGTGTTGATGCTGCCGATGAACCTGCAAGGCCTGTTCCTACCACAATAATGTCGAGTTTTCGTCGGTTGGCTGGGTTTACCAGTCGGAGTTTCGCTTTATGATTAGTCCATTTTTCGGCCAATGGGCCTTCAGGTATTTTGGCGTTTAGCTTACTCATAGCTGTCGATATTTATAATCGGATTAAAATCTACTTAAACAGTAAAAAATAGATTGGGATGATGCTAAATCCCGTTCCAATAATAATGGCGTAAACATAGGCTAACACCTCAAGGCGTTTTAGCCATTTTGTACCATTCCATCCAAGGGTTTGGAATGCAGCCCAAAAACCATGGCTCAGGTGTAATCCAAGAAAAATTGCACCAATCACGTAAAGCAAATCGTACCACCAGTAGCTTATGAAAAGACCCGAAACCAATGCGTATGCGTTGGGCATAGTGTCGCTCCCGTAAGTAATGGTTTCAACGGTTCCAAACTTTAGCTTCCAAAAGAAATTTGCTAGGTGTATGATTAAGAAAATGAAAATGGTAGTACCCAGAATGAACATATTTTTCGACGACCAGGTTGAAAGACCATTAGAAGTAGTTTTTGAGTAACCTATTGGCCTTGTTCTTTGATTTTTAATGGTAAGGTAGGTTGCATAGATAATGTGAAACACAAAGCCGATTGCCAGCAAGGGCTCAATTACCTTAATGGCAGGGTTGCTGGCCATGAAATGAGCTGCTCGGTTAAAAACCTCACCATCGCCCACCAGTAGCAGCATGTTTACAGTTAAATGAACTAGCAGGAATACCATTAGAAACAATCCGGTTATGCTCATTACCAGCTTTTTCCCAATCGATGAGTTAAACATTTCAATCATAGTTTATCGGTTTAATTGGCAGTACAAGTTATTAAATTTTGCTTTTCATCTAAAGCATATGAACTAATTTAACATTCTAAATAATTTTTCAACACGCATTTTGTGTACCGACTAACACATAAAACCTTGATAATGAATAAAAATAAAGGGTTTCTCTTACCGAGAAACCCTGTAATATTCAATATTTCAAAGGATTGACAAATCCTTTGTGGGCAATACAAGATAGGATAGCCTAGTTGTTAACTACTGTACTACGGTAAATTTTACTGTAGGCTGGGCAAGTTTTTTTGGAGCATGAACTTGCTAATACTGCTACAAATGCAAGTAGCAATAATCCAGTTACGATTCTTCTAGTTTTCATAGGCCAAAATTTTATACAAATATACTTTACTTTACCACACTTGCGTAGGCCGGACATGGAATATTATTATGGCATGAACTTAAACCTACGGATATAATAACACTAACAACTATTAGGACTAAAAGTTTACCTTTAAGTTTAAACAAATCCTTCATCGCTTCTAAAAATTCAATTAATCTACCCTGTTTATAAACTTCCGCAAGGAATAATTTTTTCGCAAGTTAGTAAAATTATTTTGACAAAACGAAGATAATTGATGATTTGCATTACCATTTCATTGATAAAAACACAAAATGTTGTAAGCAAGTTTTTTGCTGTTTCAGTTAGCTCCATAAAGATATTAACAGTTAGGCTTAAGCCTTAGCATGAACAACTATTTTATATAACTTTCCAGAGTGAAAAAGCTGTTATAATGACAAGCCAACTTTATGCTGATGTTATTTTGCCTTTAGCTCTTCAGGCAACATACACCTACTCCGTACCCTTTGAGATGGAAAAAATGATTCAACCTGGGGTCCGGGTTGTTGTATCGTTTGGCCAACGCAGGCTTTACTCAGCTCTGGTTTACAGGGTACACTCTGAAAAACCCCAGGTACAACAGGTAAAGGATATTTTACAGGTTATTGATACTACGCCTATTGTGCTTCCTAGCCAGTATAAGTTATGGGAATGGCTTGCTGAGTACTACATGTGCTCGCTTGGCGAGGTAATGAAAGCTGCGCTACCATCGGGATTAAAAATGGAGAGCGATACCTACATTGCTTCTGGCGAATTTGATGAAATTGACCTCTCCGATGAGGAGATGACCCTTATCCATCTGCTAGGGCAAAAGCGTAAGCTTACCATCCAGCAGCTTACCCAAAAGTCGGGTCTCAAACATCCTATGAGCGTTATAAAATCGATGTTGGAGCGCAAATTGCTTTTCATAACTGAGGATATAGAGTCCGATTATCGCCCTAAAACCGAAAATTATATTGCTTTGGCACCGGAATACTCCGATGAGAAAAAGCTCTGTGAGCTTATTGATTCACTTAAACGTGCACCAGCACAGCAAAGGCTAATACTTGCTATTGCCTCACAGGCAACTACTCCAAACGATTTATCTACTGCAAGGGTTCTCAGGAAAACCCTGCTGGAAAAGGTTGATGTGTCGGCATCCGTTTTAAAGTCGTTAATTGACAAAGGATATATAGTCCAGGATGAGGTTGAAACCTCAAGGATTGATAATGCTAATAGCGATCCTACTACTCGTAACCCCCTTGCCCTGGAAGATTTTCAGATTAACGCCCTCAACGAATTACAAAACCAATTTAGCTCACACGATATTGTGCTGCTGCACGGAGTTACCTCAAGCGGAAAAACTGAGCTCTACATTCATCTTATTAACCAAGCATTGCAAAATGGGAAACAGGTGCTTTACCTGTTACCCGAAATCGCATTGACCACACAAATAATTAATCGTCTGCGCAAAGTTTTTGGGAATAGGGTTGGTGTTTACCATTCCAAGTTCTCAGACTCTCAGCGCGTTGAGGTTTACCTGAAAATGCTAAGCGAGGAGCCTTTCGATGTAATTCTCGGCGTTCGATCTTCAATTTTTTTGCCTTTTTCAAATTTAGGGTTAGTAATTGTTGATGAGGAGCATGAAAATACATTCAAGCAGTACAACCCTGCACCCCGATACCACGCTCGTGATACTGCTATTGTCCTAGCCAAACAGGTTGGGGCTAAGGTTTTACTTGGTACCGCAACACCGGCAGTAGAGACTTACTTTAACGCTAAATCCGGTAAGTTTGGATTAGTAAAGATGCTGGAGCGCTTTAGTGGTTTGGAATTACCACGTACTATTGTGGTTGATACCCGCGACGCTCGTAAGCGAAAGCGAATGAAGTCGCACTTTTCCGATACTCTCCTGAGTGCCATCGAGAACGCTCTTTCCCAAAAGGAGCAGGTAATACTTTTCCAGAACAGGCGAGGGTATGCTCCTTTTATTGAGTGTGCCGATTGCGGTTGGGTGCCCCACTGTGAGCATTGCGATGTTACGCTTACCTACCACAAGTATACCAATCAGTTAACATGTCATTACTGCGGCTTTGGTATGGAGCAGATGGGTTCATGCCTTGCATGCGGGAGTACAAACCTGCAGCCTAAGGGTTTTGGAACCGAAAAGGTTGAGGATGAACTTTCGGTATTCTTCCCCGATGCCGTTATTGAGCGTATCGATTTGGATTCTACCCGTTCCCGCTCATCGTATGAGCGAATTATTTCGGGCTTTGAGCAAGGTAAAATTGATATTCTGGTTGGCACCCAAATGGTTTCCAAGGGGCTCGATTTTGACCGGGTTAGTCTTGTAGGCATTCTAAATGCCGATAATATGCTTAATTTCCCCGATTTCAGAGCATTTGAGCGGAGTTTTCAGCTGATTACTCAGGTTAGCGGTAGGGCTGGGCGAAAGGGGAAGCAGGGTTTAGTTATTATTCAAACAGCGCAGCCCGATCATCCCGTTATTAAAAGCGTTACAGGTAACAACTTTTTTACTTTCTGGGAATGGCAGCTAGCAGAGCGTAACCGATTCCACTATCCGCCTTTTTACCGCCTTGTTCGGATTACCCTCAAACATAAGGATAAGCATCACTTGGAAGATACCGCTGAGAATCTGGCAAAAACCCTAAGGCATTCGCTGGGTGAGAATGTACTGGGGCCTGAGCCTCCAATAATTTCGAGAGTACAAGGGCTATATATACTCGAGATTCTTGTAAAGATTAAGCGTGAGCAGCCCTTGCAGCGAATCAAGGAGTTTATTAGGTATAGTATTACGATGTTAAAGCAAAAAAGGGAAACCAGCACGGTGGTTATCGCCATTGATGTTGACCCATACTAAAGCCTAGAGGTAATCGGCTTTCGATTCCTTGTTTGCTGTAAAAGGTGCAATGGCACGCTGGTAAATACCCTGAACATAGGCAATAGCCATTCCGTAGTTGGTAACAGGTATGCCTGCCTCTATGGCCGGACGCAAGCGGTTAATAAGTTGCTTGCGGGTAATCATACAGCCACCACACTGAATAACAAGTGAGTATTCCTTAATATCGCGGGGTAGGGCATCGAGGCCTGCAACCACATCGTACTCGAGCTGCTTCCCGGTAAAGTTCGATATCCACCTTGGAATCTTAACTCTACCAATATCGTCGCATGAAACATGGTGGTTGCAGCTTTCAAGCAGAAGCACCCTATCGCCATCCTTTAGCTCCGATATTTTTGGAGTGCCCTTAAGGTAGTTTTCAAAATCGCCCTTCAGGCGGGCTAAAAGTATGCTAAAGCTGGTTAGCGGAATGTCGCGGGGGATTGATGCATCGGCTTTAACAAAAA
Organism: Tenuifilum sp.; assembly: GCF_037481895.1. Classification (NCBI taxonomy): domain Bacteria; kingdom Pseudomonadati; phylum Bacteroidota; class Bacteroidia; order Bacteroidales; family Tenuifilaceae; genus Tenuifilum; species Tenuifilum sp. The sequence continues at coordinate 27,484 of NZ_JBBFKU010000009.1, read as the reverse complement.
TTTGGCTGTCGGTAATGGCTAATGCAGGTTTAACCTGTGTTTTACGTAGGAAGGCATCAACCTCACGTTCCTTAAGAACAACTGCCACGGCATCGTTGTCTAGAACATCGCGTATGGCCTGAACCTGCGGGAGTATCAACCTGCCTGCGGGAGCTTCAACATCAATTGGGGTGATAAGTAAAACAATATCACCGTACGATATAAGGTCGCCAAGCAGCGTGGGTGTCCTATACGACGATTCGGGAATGGCTTTCTTGATTAGGCTAATAAGTTCGTCGGGTTGGGTTTGGGATTTGCAGCTGATATCAATAAATCCCGAATGCCTCTTGCCACTCAGCTTTTCCTTAAAAATACTGGAAGCAGGCTCAATGTCGCTCTTGTTATGAACCACTAGGTATGGTGTATCGGTTTTGATAAACTCGTTTACCAGCATCTCCTCATAATCGCCCCAAGTATTTGAGGTAACCACCAACAGGGCAAGGTCAATATGGTTAATGGATTGTAGGGTTTTTTCAACCCTTTTCTGTCCAAGCTCACCCACATCGTCAATTCCGGCAGTATCAACCAGTATTACAGGTCCAAATCCGGTAATCTCAAACGACTTTTTTACTGGGTCGGTTGTTGTACCTGCAAAGTCCGATACTATGGCAACATTTTGCCCGGCAAGCAGGTTAATTAACGAGCTCTTGCCGTTGTTTCTGCGGCCATAAATACCAATATGAGGCTTTGTTTCTTTCCCTTTCTGCATAAATCATGTTGTTACTTCGCAAAAGTATTGAAATATTTTCCAAAAAATAACCTGACAGTCAGCACAATGTTCAAATCATTTGGTTAACTTGCATTACTTTAAACATATAAACTTAAAAAAATGGTACGTAAAACATTTGCATTTTCCTTGATTATTGCCCTAATGGGCGTAACCATGGTAACCGAGGCTCAAGTAGGCGGTTTCCTAAAGGATAAAGCCCAAAAAGCCGTAGCTAAAAGTTTGAAACGTGGCGAGGATGAAAAAAAGGTTGAAGAACAACAGCAGGAGGAGCAGCCTGAAAAACAGGAAAAGAAGCAGCCAAGCGCTGCCGATAGGTATATGCAGCAAAAGATGATGGGGCTAATGGGTTTCAAAAATGTGAAGTTTGATCCGGCCTACAATTTTACTTCAAGCATGAAGATGGATATTGAGTCGGTCGATTCCGCATCAACAGAGGTTAACAAGGGTGCATACGCCTTTTATTTCGATAAGAACTCGCAAAACTTTGCCATGGAGTTTGAGGCATTGAATCGCGAAACGGGGAAGAAGGAAAAATCATTGATGATTTTTGACTACAAGAACAAGGCAATGCTCATTCTAAGCGATAAGGATGGTGAGAAAAGCGGTATAGCCATGAACTTTGAACCCGACTCAGTCCAACAGGAAAAGGGGAAGGATGAGCTCGCCGAGCCAGTTCCTCAAGAAGATTTATCGGCCTATAATATGTACTATAAGGCCACAGGACGCACAAAAAATATTCTGGGCTATAAATGTAAGGAATACGTTTATGAAAACCCCGAAGGCAAGGTAGAGCTTTGGGCTACGAACGATATAAAGTATAACTACTCCGAGGCTTTTGGACACATGAATGGTTTCCAGTACCTGGCTACTGGAGGGACAGCTTACCTATTGGGCACAGTGCTTGAAATGCATTTCAAGGATGCAAACTCTAATGCCCGTGCCGATTTCTGGATAAAGGAGTTTAATCCAAATATATCTAGAACACTAAGTGTTGCCGATTACCAGGTTGTTGGCTTAGGGGGCGATAAGAAGTAGGTAGACACATCAACCTGAGTTACCTGGGTTAGCATATTCAACAGGGCAAATTTCTAGAGGAATGAGGCGGAATGAGCCGGAGTAACAGAATATGATGAAGTTAGAGGAAGTTATAGTCCGTTAAACGTGAACCGTTAAACGTGATCCGTTAATTGCGTGACTTTAGGGTGGAATGAATCGGAATATAATGGAGTTTGAGGGAAGTTACTAAGGGCTAAACAATTTAGTATTTTGGTGTTTTTAATAGTATGTTCACATTTTAATTTTGTTCATTATTCTCAAGGATTATTATGAAAATCAAAGAGGCTGGGTATAAAAACCAGCCTCTTTCCTTTTAAAACCAAATAGGTTTTTGTGAGAATATATATTGGTTAGGTTTGGGTTACTGTGCAAAGAAGTATTCGTTTAGGTCGTACAAATCCTGAAGGGTAAGGTTGTTTGTGCCGTCAAAAAACTCATTTACTGCCCTCATCAGTTCCTGGAACGATATGTATCCATCGGCATCGGAGTCAACAACCCTGAGTTTTTCGGGAATCTTACCCGGTGTATAGTTCAAACTGCGCGACCAAACGTGGGTAACAGGGATTAAACGAACCTGCTTACGCGAAACAGCCTCGCTCTTTCGGTTAAACATGGCAGCCAGAACATCGGCTGTTACCTGCGAACCATTTTCGTCAACAATAGCGCCCTCCGGGGTATTAGGCTCCTTGTCCATGTAGTCGAATACACCATCAAAGTCCGTATCGGATGGGCAACCTATTGAATCGACAGCAACACCAGCCGGGGTGTCGGGGCACTCATCAAACCTGTCGAAAACGCCATCTCCATCTGCATCGCTAAAGAAAATCTCGTAATCGTAATCCTCACCCAGCATAGCAAAAACCCTCTCCACAAGAATTGTTTTTGGATCGGAGAACAGGTCGAAATTCATGGTAAAGTAGGTAAAGCTAAATATATCCTTGATATTATTCTTAACAGGATATCCTTGGGCTTTGGCTATTTTACTGTCGTAGTTGTCAATTTTATCGCTAAAGCAGTAATTAAAAGCAGTTCCCACCCTTAGGTTTACCCTATCGGAGAGATAAAAGTCGAACCCAAGATCAATTGGAACTGAGTAAGTTTGTTGCGAGATACTACCCTGCTTATAGAGATCTTTTCCTGACAAATCGGTTTCGTAATCGCTGTCAAATCTCACTATTCTTGCACGGTAGGCATCGGGCCCATTCTCAGGGAAATTTCGCATGGTTCCATCGGACCAGAAATAGTAAAAGTTCCCCGATCCGTTGTTGAGGAAATTGCCCTTTGGGCTAAAGAAAATGGTTGAAAAACCTACTGATAGGAAGGGTTTAAAGCGTTTTGCAGGGCCAAAAACATGGCCAAAGTTGTACTCAAACGATAATCCTAACTGGAAGATGTTGGTTTTAAAGGCCGAGTTAACAAAAATAGGATTATTCAAATCGTCGAGGGGCAAAGGCTGCTGTTGCATAAGGTAGGAGAGCTTGGGGTCGTGGGCAAAAATATCGCCATATATGGCAAAGATATTTCCCTTAAAGTAGTGCTTGCGGCCCACCAGGTTGGAAACATTAAGCTTTCCTGCAACATTCCCGTAAAGAGGGGAACTGATAGGATTTCGTACATCACCCCAGAAACTCAGGTAACCAACACCCAACGAAATTACCGGTTTGTAAACTGGGTTTTGAACTTCAACTATGGTATCGAGTATTCCCTTATAGTATTCTTCCTCATCAATTTGGGCATGAAGCGCATTTGGTAGCACCACCAAAAGTGCTAAAACAGTTACTAACCTCCCTAAGTGTAATTTAATTAGTTTTTTCATAAAACTACCTGTACCACTTTTGACTAGTAATCATTAACGCTTCCTGCACAGTAATTCGAGTTCCGTTGTTGTAAGCAGTAACAAAGGCATCGTTAATTCTTGTGGAATTCCAAATAAGTATTCTAAAATCGCGAGCCTCCTTGTATTCCTTGAAAGAACCGATGGAATACTTGTACCATCCCTCATGTTTTTCAGTTCTAACATCATACTTGATGTTATAGCGGGTAAAGTATCGTTTAATATCAATGGGCTTATGTCCGGCTGCAATTTGAACCCTATAGTAAACCCCTTTTTCGGGCATAAGCATAAAGGGTTCCATATCAAATTCCGGCTTGGCTTTAGGTTTTGGCTTGTCTTCAATTTTTTTATACTCAATTGGAATATCAATTCCACCTTCGGAGTAAGGGGTAAATCCTGAGATGATATTTGCTCCTTCGGTTGAGAAAGTTGAAGAAATTAGTCCGTCAAGCGCAGCAGGGTCGATGTTCGTTAGGTCGATATCCTTTTGAATGATATCTATAACCCTAGTAGCCTCTCCCACAAGGTATGAGAAGGTTCCCTTTAAGCTAACGGTAATATTTCCTTTCCCATCGGGGGCAATGAGTTTGTAGGATACAACAAATCGGGGTTCGGCCGGGAGGTTCATCCAAAGGAATTTAACCTTTTGGTCCTTAAAGGTGAAAACAGCATCCTTGGTTTCAATCGCTTCGGCTGTAAATCCTTCAGGAACGTCTTCTTCAATTTTGGCAAACTTCTGGGCATTACCCTTGTTTACTAGTAGTTTTACCAGATAGTCATTCTCAGCACCTGAAGGGATAGGGGTTTGCCTTATGCATCTAACATTGCTAGCCACAAATCCAACTGGCGCTTGTGGTGGAATAATGGTCTGAAACTCGTTAATGTCAACAATTAAATTGGGGTCAATCCTGGTCGATGGGTTAATACTAATGGTGGAGGTTTGGAATTCGGCTGTTTTTCGTTCATTATTGTCAACGTAGGCAAATGTACCTTTTAGTGTGAACGACCCTTTAAGCCTCTCGTCAACCTTTACCCGGTAAACCAAACGCATCTCTTTACCCTCAGGAAGCCGAAGCCATACGAATCGGAGTTTTTGTTCGTCAAATGAAAAGTCGCCAAGCGACGATTCCACTAGCTGGGCTGTTAAACCCATGGGTAAATCCTGTTGTAGGCGAGCAAAACCGCTAAGGTTTCCCTTTTTCAAGATAACTTCAACGTCAAACTCGCTACCGGCATTTACTGCCTTCGGAACATTTACATTTAATGCTACATCGTTTCCAATCAGGAAACTCAGTAGGGTAATGCCAACCAGGTTATATAACACTGTAACGATACTAGGCATCGTTTATTGGGCTAAGGTTTAGGTTCACAATAGGGTTAATTAGTTACAATATTAAGAAATAATTGTTTAAAATGTAACAAAAAAGCCCAAAAATCTAATCTTTTGGGCTTTTAAACGAGTAATTGTTACTAACAAAAAATGCACAAACAGCAATAAATCAGTACGATACACTGTTGAAAACTTTGTGCTATTTATAGGAAAAAGTGCTACCTCCCAGAAACTCACGTATGATTGAGGTAGGTGGCACTTCGCGTTCCGATATTGGAGTGAAATAGCTTAAGAACTTAAGCAGCCTTTGAGCCTCATCGTATTCCGGTCGGGTTGGCGGAACCTCCTGGATTATTGGTTCAGCAAAGCGTTTTAAAACGCTAAACTCGTAAAGCAAGGCTGAGTTAAACATAACGTTGGCCTCCTCCTGGAATGGGAAGATGTTTTTATCCTCGCCACGACGAACACTTTCCCACCTGCCAATGGTATCCAGTGCGCTATACCCTCGATACCGATAGTCCCTTACTATTCTGCGTATTAACCGATTATCGGTGGTTGGTATTCGGTTTATGCCATCGATTGAAATAGAGGTTAATGCCGAAACGTAAACCTTGAACTTTTGGTTGTTAGGGATTAAGTGGGTTAATGCTGGGTTTAGGGCATGAATACCCTCAATTATTATTACGCCATTGGGTTCAATCTGAAGTTTGGTGCCATCAAAAAAGCGCTTACCCTCCTCAAAAGAGAATTTTGGTATTTCCACCTCTTCGCCCTTAAGCAGCCTGACCAGGTCATTGTTAAAATAATCAACATCAAGCGCGTCCAGTGCCTCAAAGTCGTAGTTTCCGAACTCATCCTTAGGGGTTTTCTCCCTGTCAACAAAATAGTTATCGAGTGAGATGGTATATGGTTTTAAACCATTAACCTTTAGCTGAATTGCTAAACGCTTAGCAAAAGTTGTTTTACCCGATGATGACGGGCCGGAAATAAGTACAAGCCTTACCGGTTCGGGTTGCTGGTGTATTCTATCGGCAATGTCGGCAACCTTTTTTTCATGTAATGCCTCTGAAATTTTTATTAGTTCACTGGCATTTCCTTTGGCTACCTCTTGGTTAATAGCTCCTACATTCTCAACGCCTAAAATCTCAAGCCAATCCTTATATTCCTGAAAGATTTCAAACATTTTGTTCTGAATTACTACATCTTCCACTTCATCGGGCTGGAACCGTTTAGGCACCCTCAGCAGCATACCATCGTAATACTTAGTGAGGTCAAACACTTTTAGGTAGCCCGTTGATGGAACAAGACTTCCGAAGAAGTAATCGGCCATGTCGCCAAGATAGTAAACTGAGGTGTAAAGGGTAGGACGAGTTTCGAATAACCTGGCTTTGTCCTCGTAACCCAAATCCCTAAAGAGTTTGATAGCATCGGATGTTAATACCTTATCGCGCCGAAATGGCAAATCTGCCGCCACAATCTCGCGCATTCTATCGCATATGTTGAATATAAGCGGTAATTCCAGGGGCAGGTTGCAGCCGTCAATCTCGCAGTAGAAGCCTTTGGATACGGAATGCTCAATTCGTACTTTGGAACTGGGGATAATATCGCGTACAGCTTTTTGAAGCAGGAAAAATAGCGACCGATGGTACATCCGCATTCCTGCAGGGTGAGTAATATCGATGTACCGAACTGTTTTTGGTGTAAAAACCTCATAGTCTAACTCCTTGAGCTGGTTGTTAACCATTGCTCCCAGAATCTGGTAATCGGATTTTATTTCGAATATTTTTGAAATTTCCAGAAGTGAGTGCCCGGGAGTTACACGAACCTTTTGTCCGGTATTCTCAATAACTATTTCAACCTCTTTGCGCATATGAGTAAAATTTACTTACAGATACAATAGGGTTTTTACAGTTTCACATTGTTAAAGTATAAATCTTCAATCCTGTATTGTGGTCTAATGTTCATTTCAACGAGCAGCTTAAGTACCTCAGTATTACTGCTTGAGTAAAAATCGATACTGGTGCTATCTACTAGATTTTGATTACATAGCAACCCATTATTTTCGGCTATCCTTTTAGTTTGCAGGGCAACTGCCGGTGCAGGGTCCACAATGGTGACATGATTGGGTAGCATTCTCTCCAGCACAGGTTTTAGGAATGGGTAATGGGTACAGCCCAAAACCAGATGGTCAATGTTACAATCAACCATTGGGTCGATATATCTGTGCAGGAGCTGTTCTGCCTCAGGGGAATCAGCTTTTCCTGATTCAACTAGTTCTACTAACCCTTCGCCCACCTGGTAGCATACGTTAACATCGGCGGCGTATTTTCGGCTGGTTTCAATGTACAATCGTCCTTTAAAAGTTCCAGCCGTAGCCAAAACCCCTATGCTTTTGGTTTTAGTATTTTGCGATGCGGGTTTAATTGCTGGTTCCATTCCAATAAATGGTATGCTGTATGAGTTTCGCAGGTAATCTATTGCAGCTGCCGTTGCTGTGTTGCAGGCCACAACTATAACCTTGCAACCTTTTGTTATTAGGAAGCGTGTTATCTTGTCCGATAGGTTGATAATTTCCTCGGCAGGTTTGGAACCGTAAGGGCAATTTGCTGAATCGGCAAAGTATATGTACTTCTCGTAGGGCATAACCTTAACCAGTTCTGAAAGAACTGTTAGACCACCCGCACCGGAGTCGAAAATTCCTATTGGATTACAATTGCCGCTCATTTACTTTCAATTGTAAATAAAATAGGGGCTAAACGAACAAAGTTCAGTTTACCCCCTAAATTTAAAGTTATTGTAAGTTTACTTTGTAATGCCTAACTCTTTCTTAACCAACGGAGTAATATCGATACTCTGTTCTGAAAAGTAAAGGAGAACTCCCGAGCTGGTATCAAAAATGTAAGTAAACCCATTTGCTTTAGCAACTTTTTTAATGGCTGCGTCGGCTTTATCAATTACAGGTTTCATGGTTTCAGCTTGATAACGCTGGTAATCCTGCTCGGCAACCTGCTGGTATTCCTGAGCCCTCTGCTGCATATCGGTGAGTTCCTTTTCTTTCATCTCACGGATTGCATCGGTGAAGGTAGCTCGTTTTTGCAGGTAATCCTGGTACTTCTTATTGAATTCTACCTGAAGTTGCTCAATCTGATCCTGTAACGATTCAGCATACTTCTTAATTTTTGCTTCAGCGCTATCCCTATCGGGCATAGCCTTTAGTATTTCCTGGCTGTTAATATGACCAAATTTATAGTTCTGGGCCTTTACTCCTGAAAAACTAAATGTTAGTAGAGCAACTATTGCTAATCCAAGAATCTTTCTCATTGTTTATCGTTTTTAGTTTAAGCAAATATATAAAAATTATTTAAAACCTAAGCGCTGTAGGACTTCTTCGCTCTTATCGAATCGTGGGTTAGTGTAAATCATGTTAGGTGAGGCGGCAGCGTCAAATATTACTGCGTACCCCCCCTCAACTGCAATCTCTTTGATTGCGTTAAAAACCTGATCCTGAATGGGTTTAACCAGTTCCTCACGCTTCTTGAAAAGTAGCCCATCGCGACCAAAATACTTCATCTGCAGCTCCTTAACCTGACGTTCACGGGCTATGATCTCATCCTCACGTTTCTTTTTCATTTCCTCAGTCAGGAGTACCTTTTCGGTTTGGTAGTCCTTGTACATCTTGTCAACCTCGGCATACTTTTCCTCAATTTCTTTCTGGTATTGCTCTGAAAGTTTGTCGAGTTGTTCCTGTGCGGCTTTATACGATGGTATTTTTTTGAGTATGTACTCTGTATCGACGTAGGCAAATTTTTGAGCCCAAGCCCCAAGTCCAATTGTAAGTGCAGCTAATATCAGAATGGTTCTCTTCATAACTTTTTAATATTTGGTTCAGGTTAAAGTCACACAATTTGTATGCCAAGTTTAACAGTTTTAACCGTAAGGATTAAAAAGGCATCCCAATAATGAAGTGGAACTGACCCTTATGTGCATCGGGACGTCCAGGCACCTTATCGAAACCATATCCCCAGTCAACGCCTAACATTCCTAACATGGGAAGGAAAAAGCGAGCCCCAACACCAGCTGAGCGATGAACGTTGAATGGATTAAAATCGCCAGCGTTCTGCCAGGCATTACCAGCTTCAAGGAAGGTAAGCAGATAAATTGCAGCCTGCGGCTTTAGTGAGATTGGGTATCGCAGCTCAACGGTGTACTTGTCGTAAAGGTGTGCATTCCCAACTAGGCTCTCACCTATGCGAACGTATGGTGTAAGTGAGCCGTTCTGGTAACCCCTTAGACCAATGGTTTCCTTTCCGTAAAGGTTGTATCCCGACATACCATCACCGCCAAGGTCAAAACCCTCAAATGGTGAATGGCCCAGCTTGCTATTAAAATACCCCATTACCCCCATCTGGAAATTGGTGTAAAGAACCAAGTTTTCAACCAGAGGTATATACCATTGTATTCTTCCAGTCCACTTGTGGTATTCAATCCATTTGTACTTTTCCGAGTCGGCCATGGGTTTACTGTAATCCTTGCCATTGAAAAGGGAGTAGGGCGGGGTAATTTGAAGCGAGAGCGAAAAGTTTGAGCCGGTTCGGGGGTATATCATCTGGTCAGTTGAGTTTCGGCCAAGGGTAACTTTGTAGCTAAGGTTGTTCGACTGCCCATCGGTAAAGATAAAGTACCCTGACCAGTTGCTCAGCTTATAGTTTTGAATTCCCACCTCATTGTAAATGGTAAAGTAATCGTCGGGCCATTTCAAACGGGTTCCTATTCCAACGGAAGCCCCGCTCACCCTGAAGTATTTATCGCTCGACTGATAGAAGTAGCTAACTCCACCTGATTGGATAGTTCTGTAAAGCGAGAAGGAGAAGTTAGTTGGCTTACGTCCGCCTAGCCAGGGTTCAGTAAACGAAAGGCTAAATGCCTTATAGTATGTTCCGTTGGTTGATGCTCTGATTGCTAATGACTGACTATCGCCCGATGGAACGGGACGCCAGGCATCTTTATCGAAAATTCTCCGAACCGAGAAGTTTGAGAAACGGATACCAATGGTTCCCACAAACATCTTGTTACCCCAACCCCCCGATACCTCGAGCTGGTCATTGGCCTTTTCTTCAACCGAATATTTAAGGTCCACGGTTCCATCGGCCTGGTTGGGCAGGGGATCAATCCCTAGTTTTTCGGGGTCAAAATGACCCATCTGGCCAAGTTCCCTGAGGGTTCGGGTTATTTCGGACTTGCTGAAAAGGTATCCGGGTTTTGACCAAATCTCACGGCGGATAACATGCTCATTGGTCTTTGTATTACCGGCAATAATTACCCTATTTACGGTAGCCTGGTCGCCTTCATAAATTCTCATTTCAAGGTCAACCGAGTCGTTTTGAATCTGAACCTCTACTGGCTCAAGATGGAAGAAAAGGTATCCATCGTCCATGTAAATGGTTGAGATTGAGTTTTCATCGGTAAAGAGACGTTTTTCAAGTAAACTCCTATCATAAACATCACCCTTTTTCATCCCCAGAACGGCCGTGAGCGCCTCGGCAGGCAATTTGGTATTGCCAACCCACTCAATATTGCGGATATGGTATTGTGGCCCTTCGAAAATTTTGAAGTGGATACCAATTCTTTTGGGGTTGATGGTGTAAATGGAATCGCCTAGAATTTTAAAATCGCGATAGCCGTGCTCGTTGTAAAAGGCAACGAGGTTATCCAAACTTTCATCGTAGTCAGCTTCAATGAACTTAGCCGATTTAAAGATGTTGAGGTCGCGGCGGTGTATCTTTTTTAATGCCCGGCGTAGGCGTGCCTGACTATAGGCTTTGTTACCCTCAAAGGTGATTTCACCAATTTTAACCCTGTCGTTCTTCTGGATATTGAAGGTTAGCTTTGTTCCGTTGCTTATTATGGTGTCATTTTCCAGTACGGGATTAACATCAACGTTCAGGAATCCTTTTGCCCTGTAATGCTTCTTTATTATGATGATGCTATTTTCTAAGGTGGCTTGAGTTAGCTGGGAGCCGCTTCGGAGTTTAAGCTTATCTTTCAGGTCGTCGGCCTCACCTTTACGAATGCCAGTAAAATTCACTGTAGTTAGGCGGGGTTGCTCAGTTAGGCTGATCTCAAGGTAAATATCATCGCCTTCAATACGAGAGGCTTTAATATCTACATTTGAAAAAAGTCCTTGCCCCCACAGTTTTTTAACTGCTTTGGTAATTGCTTCACCCGGAACCTGAATGGTGTCGCCAATACTAATAGCGGTCATGGAGATTAAAACATCAGGATTTAGAAACTTTACCCCCGATACAGTGATCTCCTTAACGCAATATCTTTTTGGAAGTTCGTAGCTAAACGGTTTTTCCTGGGCAAATGCTGAAACCCCTATAAAGAACATGGCAAGTGCCAAAAGCCTAAATCTCATCATATCAAATCAGTTACTCTTTTATTTTTGACGCGTAAAATTAGTATAATTTCCTATGTTACAAAGCAAAATGCCGAAAGTATTATAACCTTCGGCATCAAAAATATGATTTTATATAGCCAATCTCCAATAACTACTGTTAAAAATTACGAACGTTTAAAGTTGCTCACTGGTTTTTCCAAACCGACGTTCTCGTTTCTGGTAATCAACTATTGCTTCAAAAAAATCCTCTTTGGTGAAATCGGGCCAAAGAACTGGGGTAAAGTAAAGCTCGGTATAGGCCAATTGCCATAGCAGGAAATTGCTGAGCCTCAGCTCACCGCTTGTTCGAATCAGCAGGGCCGGATCAGGAATGTTCGCAGTATATAGGTATTTAGAAATGATTTCGGGGGTAATTTGGTCGGGCGATATTGTTCCATCCTTGGTTTGAGCAGCAATTTTTTTTACGGCTTCAGTAATCTCATGGCGCGAGCCATAGTTAAGAGCCAGAATGGTAGTTATGGTGTTGCAGCTTGCAGTACGGGTTATAACATCGTTTAGCTTACGCTGAACATCAGGCGGCAGCATGGATTGATCGCCTATGGTTAGTACGCGAATTCCATTTTTCAGGAGTGTATCCGTCTCGGAGTTGATGGTTTCAACCAAAAGACTCATCAAGGCATCTACTTCCGACTTGGGGCGGTTCCAGTTTTCGGTTGAGAAGGCATAAAGCGTAAGATACTTAACCCCAATTTCGCCTGCGGCCTCAGTGGCAGCCTTAACCGCTTTTACACCGTTCTTATGTCCAAAAATTCGCTGGTTGCCACGCTGCTTTGCCCATCGACCATTCCCGTCCATAATAATGGCAACGTGCTCAGGGACTCTGCTCCTGTCAATTTTATCAATTAGCGACATGATTCTATCTATATGCGGGGCAAATATAGCTGTTATTTGGAATACGATAGGTATAAATCAATCCAATAAATGAGAACCAATCGTTATTGTGTAAAAAAGGTTTGCGGCCATCGTCGGGGCTGCTGTAATCGTCAATTTTATCGGTAAAGGTTTTGTGAAACCTCCATTCCAGGGCAAAGGTGTGCCTTTGACCAGGGGTAAATTTTAAGCCTACACCAAAAGGAATGTGAAAAATTAACGAGGTGCCCATCTGTGCAAGCCCAACCCCAGCATTTACATATGGCGAGAGGTTTGCCTTGCGGGCGCTGGTGGGGTTAATGGAGTAAAAGTTAAATTCGCCCATTGCTTCAGCTCCAATTATATTTTTTGAAAAGCTGATGTTGGGATCGGGAATTATATTTGCCGATGAGGATGAGCCGCTAACATTGGCATAAATTGCCGATGCCCGTATGGAGTAGTTATGATTTATGTTATACCGGAAAATTACTCCCATTGCAAATGATGGGCTATAGAGTGGCATTACCTCGTTAAACTCACCGTAGTAGTAGGTAGTTCCCGCCTGAATCCCAAAATCGCGTCGGTCCTGTGCTTTGCCAGCTAGTATGGCTAAGCAGCAAAGGGTTAAGGAAAGTAATAGATTTTTTAATTTATCCATTAAAATTGCCAAAATGAGCGTTTAAGTAATTTTTGGTAAGGAATTTTGTAGTAAACGTTAAAGTTAATGGTATAGTACATGTCGTTGTGACTAGAGTAAACCGATGAAAAAGCATCGAGATAATCGGTGGTTACGTAACGGGCTCCAAGTTCAACCCCTAGCTGGAAACGGGGATAAAACTCATACTTTACACCAACACCTGCGGGAATTACCAGGGCAAAATACTTTGAATCGTCAACCTCGGGTTTAGTAAAACCCGGTGGCGGTGTTCTGGAAAGCAACTTGTCATTGGGTGTTGCACTGAAGAATAAACCACCGGCGCCTGCAAAAACGTAAACGCTAAACGGTTTATTGATATGGCGCAAACCGCCCCTGAAGTCCATAATGCGATAGTAGTAATTCTGATGGCTCTCAGAAATAATGTAGTAAATTCCCTTTACGGTTAGCTCGGAATAAAAGGTAGAAAATCTGTAATCCCTGGAGCTGTAGTATGAGCCATCGTCAGTATTACCAAGGAAACCCGTATTTAAACTTGCTTGTGCCGATATAAATGGATTAACCTTAAAACCAACACCCCCGCCAAAACCACCGCGTAAGGCTCTAATCCTAACATCCTTAATGCTGGTAATAACATTGGTGTTAGCGGAGTTGCCAATATCTCCAAAATAGTGGTTAACTGGCAAACCTAAATAGACCTCAATGCGATTTTGTTTCCAGGTTTGGGCATGCAGAACCAAACCTGTCAATAACCCCACTATCAAACATATTACCCTACGCATGGCAAATATATATCAGCAGTCAAATATAGTAAATGTTTAACTATTATCTATTTAAAACGAATTAAATACAATTTTGTTTCAACCACCAGTCAGTTTCTTTTGTCCATGCCCCATAGCAATTTGCTCCTAATGGTTCTGTAAAAGGTTGTTCCTTTTAAGCAGATGACATTGGCATTGAAATGAGCTTTTTTAAGCATAAGTTTAACGGGTTGTGGGACTCTGATGTTTCTTGAATCCAGGGAAACTATCAGCTCTTCGTCTCTCCCTGACACTTCAAGTTCAATCAGGCTGTCGTCAGGAATTACAAGGGGACGAACGGTTAAATGGTGAGGGGCAATTGCCGAAAGTACAAACGCCGATAGGTTTGGGGTAAGTATTGGGCCTCCAACACTGAGTGAGTATGCTGTTGAACCTGTAGGTGTTGCAATTATTAACCCGTCGGCCCAGTATGTGCTCAGATAATCGCCGTTGATGTATGTATTAACATGGAGTAGCCCAGCAACGGAGTTACGGATAACCATATCGTTGAGAGCGTATGGGAATGGATCGAAAAGTTTAGTGTCGCTTACAAGCTGGAGCATGCTTCGTTTCTCAATGGAGTACTTTGAGGCCATCAGCAGATCAATGGAATTGTCAATTTCAGGGATTGACGTTGTTGCCAAGAAGCCCAACCTGCCTAAGTTAATTCCCATAATGGGGATTCCCATATCCTGAACTAGGGCTATAGAATCAAGAAAGGTACCGTCGCCACCAAGGCTAATCATTACATCGGTTTCCTTTAGATCCTGAGTAGTTATAAACGTGCCGCCGATATGTGGTGTGTACGATAGGTTTGATTTTATGTAATCGAGTAGTGGAAGGTAAATCAAAACATTGACCCGATATTTTTCGAGTGCTGCAAAAAGATTTCGGGTTGCCTCGGCAAATTCCGCATCTATTCTTTTCCCGTATACTGCTATGGTCATTTGCTTATATGTCCAAAAATTTGAATAGATAATTTAGCCTATCGTTTAGCAAGTCACTTTCGTCATCCTGTTTCATGTATGCTCCCAGAACGTTATAGTTGTAACGCTGAAAGGTTTGCTTTATTGAGGTAACATCGGTGACATTAAGCTTGAGCGTTAGCTCCATTTGGGTGGAGTTTGGGTGCGAGGTAATATAAGCGGCAAGAATTTTTGCATCGTTCCCCTCCACAATCTGACAAATTTGCGACAAGCTAAAATCGTTAACGTTCATCTCAAGAACAATAACGCTTCCCTTATGCCTAAGGGCTGAAAGTTCAGTAAAGTAATGCAGAAGTTCCATTAGGGTGATTACACCCAAGTAGTTTTTTGAGCTATCGAGTACCGGTACTAACGATAGCTTTAGGCGCGATAGGACCTCCATTACCTCAAAAACATGTTGGTCCTCAATTACATATGGTCGCAAAAGCGAAAGCTGATGGTTTCCAAGGGGCTCCTCGGGCATGTTGAGGTCATAGATATCGCTCTCTGATATTAAGCCAAGGAATTCTTTATCGTTTACAATAGGTAGGTGCGACACCTTAAAAATATCCATCCAGTTCAAAGCCGTTATCCCGGTATCGGAGGTTTTGAGTGGAGGAATGACATCGGAAATCATGTCCTTGGCTACCATATTTCTTGTAAAAAACGATTACTTTTGTACAAAGTTAAACTTATTTGATTGCAATGACACGTTTAAGTGTAAATATAAACAAAATTGCCACCTTACGCAATGCCCGGGGTGGAAATATTCCAAATGTGCTGAAAGCAGCCATTGATTGCGAACGTTTTGGTGCCGAAGGGATTACTGTTCATCCTCGCCCCGATGAGCGCCATATCCGTTATCAGGATGTTCGCGATATTCGCCCGGTAATTACCACCGAGTTTAACATTGAGGGGTATCCCTCGGAATCGTTCATAGAGTTAGTTCTTAGTGTTACCCCACACCAGGTTACCCTAGTGCCTGATCCACCCAATGCCCTTACCTCCAATACGGGGTGGGATACTATTGCCAACAAGGACTTTCTTAAAAAAGTTATTGCTCGTTTTCAGGAGCATGGTATCAGAACTTCAATATTTGTGAATGCGGATCCCCTGATGGTTAAGCATGCTGCCGATACCGGAACAAATCGGATTGAGCTATATACTGAGCCATACGCTACGCATTTCCCTGAAAATCCTGCACAGGCTATTGAGCCATTTGTAAAAGCTGCCGAAGCAGCTATGGAAGTTGGCCTTGGATTGAACGCAGGCCACGACCTTAACCTCGATAACTTGAACTACTTTGCCCGAAATATTCCCAACCTGCTCGAAGTGTCCATTGGGCATGCACTTATTTGTGATGCCCTCTACTACGGGCTGGAAAATACCATTCAGATGTACCTCCGTCAGCTTCGCTTTTAAATGGAACTCTTTTACAGGCAACTTGGACAGGGTAAGCCATTGGTAATTCTACATGGCCTTTACGGCTTGTCCGACAACTGGATTTCCATAGCCAAAAACCTTGAAAGTAGTTACTCTCTCATAATCCCCGATCAGCGAAACCACGGGCAAAGCCCTCATTCACCTGATCATACCTACCAGCATTTAGTAAATGATTTGCTTGAGCTAACCAATAGGTTGAAACTGGATAGTTTCTACCTGTTGGGGCACTCAATGGGTGGTCGTGTGGCAATGCTTTTCCAATCGCAGTATCCATTCAAAGTGGAAAAACTGGTTGTGGTTGATGTTGCCCCGTGGAGCTATAGCCCCGAGGATGAGTGGTTCCGATCAGCTTATGCTGAGCACATGCGAATTATTGAAGCCCTTAAGGCTTTGAGGCCTGAAGAAATAGTCTCACGTATGGATGCCGATAAGGTATTGCAGCAAAACAATCTCAACGAGAGGTTGAGAAACTTTCTACTCAAAAACCTTAAAAGGAAGACCCTTGGATTTGAGTGGCAAATAAACCTCAATGCACTTGAAAATAACCTTGAACACCTTTTACTGGGTGTTGAGGTTGAAAAAACATCGGCATTGGGGGCCAATGTGCTGTTCATCCTTGGCGAGAATTCAAACTATATACCTGCCTATCAGGCAGGTAGGCTAAAGGAGATTTACCCTAATTGCCAAGTTGTTAGCATTCCCGAAGCTGGTCATTGGGTGCATGCCGAAAAACCAGAAATGTTTATCTCGGCATTAAAGAGTTTTTTGGGTTAAACCTCGGAGCGGCTTACGTTTTCGGGCGAAAAAATTGGAAAACCGTTATACCTCAGGAAAAGCTGCGCTACTGTTAGCACATCCTTTTCACAGTAAATCACAATCCGGTTCAAATCGTTCAGTTCGTAGTAGCACTTAGCCACTTCGCTCCCATCTATATCATCCTTAGGTGAGGGAATACCAAATATATACGATAGCAGGTTCAGCGAAGTGTAATGCTTAAAATCGCCAAACTTCCATAGCTCCATGGTATCGAGGAATTTTACCTCCCATGGCTTTTTGCCAGCTACGTTAAGGATATCGGGTATTTTAATACCGTTAACCAGCATTCGGCGGGCAATGTATGGGAAGTCGAACTCCTTGCCATTGTGGGCGCAAAGGTTTAGGTTAGGTTTTTTGGAACTAAACCCGTTTACCATTTCGGCAAAGCCCTTGAGTAAATCAATCTCACTGTCACCATAGTATGATTTTACTCTGAAAGTGTAATTGCCATTAGAGGGTACAATTATGCCTACGGAAATACAAATAATTTTTCCAAACTCGGCATAAATTCCGGCGCGCTCATATATTGCTTCAGGCGTTTCATCGGGCTTAGCCAACGTTTTTGCCTTTCTATCCCAAAGCTTTTTAAATTCCTCGGGCATTTGGTTATACTCAGGGTATTGAGGAACCGTTTCAATGTCCAGGAAAAGAATTTCATCGAGCTTAACATCGGTGAGCATGGCTACAGCAAATTATGTGAACGGAGTGTTTTTTCAATTATTGATGTAAGAATATTTATGGCAACCGAATTGTTTCCACCCTGAGGTACAATTATATCGGCATAACGTTTAGTAGGCTCAATGAACTGCAGGTGCATGGGCTTTACAGTCTTTTCGTAACGCTCCAGTACCTTGTTAACTGAACGGCCACGTTCCACAATATCGCGGGCTATTACACGCGATAGCCTATCGTCGGCATCGGCATCAACAAAAACCTTGATATCCATTAACTTCCTGAGTTCCTCACAGGTAAAAATCAGGATACCTTCAATAATTACCACGTGGCGGGGTTCAATCTTAATGGTTTCAGGTGCTCTGGCGCATGTTAGGTATGAGTAAATGGGTTGTTCAATGGGTTTCCCGGCTTTCAGATCCTTAACATGTTGAACCAGCAGTTCAAACTCAATGGAATCGGGATGGTCAAAATTCATTTCCTGACGTTGCTCTAAGGGTAAGTGTGAGTTATCGCGGTAGTAGGAATCCTGAGGGATTACAACCACCTCTCCCTTGGGAAGCAAATCAATAATCTTGTTTACAACTGTAGTTTTACCTGAGCCGGTACCACCGGCAATACCAATTATTAGCATCCTATCAACTTTTAGTGTTACCTTTGCAAAAGTAGCAATGCAAGTTAATTATTTAAATAGTTTTCAGCAAAAATAAACTGTTGACAATGAGCAATTCATTATACCCTTTAAAGTTTAAACCTATCCTTAAGGAGCGTATTTGGGGAGGTACCAGGTTGCACCATTCCATGGGTAAGCAATTCCCAAACCCCGAAGAAAAATATGGTGAGAGCTGGGAAGTATCGGGAGTTGAAGGCGATGTGTCGGTTGTGCAGAATGGTTTTTTGGCTGGTAATACCTTGAATGAACTGATTGAGGTTTACATGGGCGACCTTGTGGGCGAAAGCCTTTACGAGAGGTTTGGCGAGGAGTTTCCCTTGCTCATTAAGTTCATCGATGCTTCCGAAACCCTTTCAATACAGGTACACCCCGACGATGATACCGCTCGGGAACGTCATCATGCCTACGGTAAAACCGAAATGTGGTATGTTATTGATGCCGATAGGGATGCTCTTATATACACTGGATTTGAAAAGGATATTACCCGCGAGGAGTACATTCAGGCTGTAAAGGAGGGAAGCCTTGAGCGTTACTTGCACAAGGAAAAGGCCATTGCTGGCGACGTTTTCTTTATACCAGCTGGTAGGGTACATGCCATTGGAAAAGGGGTACTGCTGGCCGAGATTCAGCAAACCTCCGATATTACCTACAGAATTTTCGATTGGAATAGGGTTGATGGTTCAGGTAAATCCCGCGAACTCCACACCGAGCTGGCTGTGGATGTAATTGATTTCTCAAGGGTTCAGAACCCCAAAACTCATCCGGTGGATGAGGTGAATAATACAAGTGAGCTATCCGCTTGTAAGTACTTTACCGTTAACAGGATTACCTTTACAAGCGCAATGCAACGCGACTATAACATGCTCGATTCCTTTGTTATTTACCTTTGTGTTGAGGGTGAATGTAGTGTTGTTTACGCATCGGGCTTCAGCGAGCGGCTAACTAAAGGCGAAACGCTTCTCTTGCCTGCCGATCTGAAGGATATCATATTACGACCGCAGGGGAAATGCTCCTTGCTCGAGGTGTATATAAATCAGGCATAAGTTTTGATAAGGTAGGTAGTATGTATTGTTAAAAATTCATATAGTTCGTGCACTAAAAAAATCATTTTATCATTAAATTGCATTGTTTCGTAAAAAAAGGAGACAAGTTCATGAGCTAAAACTTTGCGGGATAAAAATTATTTACGTATCTTCAACTGATATTTTTACGGATGGATAGCGTCATTTATTTCATAAAATCGACCCTGGCAAATGAGATTGCAGCAAGTGGTTTTCCCCTTATATATAAGGGCGAAATGAACCACCAAATCATGCGTTCATTTGCCTTTATGGCAAATAGGAAGATTGCTGAAATGAATGTCCCCACCGCAACCCGCAAAAGGGTTTTCCACATCATGATTGAATGCTTGCAGAACATCACCAAACACTCCGACGATTACGATGAAAAAGAAAAACAGATTGGTAATGGTTTGTTTGTAGTGGGTAAGGAGCGCGATAGCTTTTACATTGTAACCGGCAACCTGGTTAGGAACGATAAGGTTCCCATCCTGGAGCAAAGGCTCGATAGGTTAAACAGCGCCAGTCCAACTCAACTTAAGGAGATGTTCATGCAGCAGATGGTTGAAGGTGAACTTAATGAGAAGGGTGGAGCCGGTCTAGGGTTAATTGATATTGCACGCAAATCGAAACGCAAGCTATATTACCATTTTGTTCCTTACGAGAATAATCGCCACTTTTTCATACTTGCTGTTACTATCCCTATCTCGGCCGAAGAGGACGATTTTTAATTTTTTCACCATACTTACACTGAAAAGGTATGGAATTTGTATAAAATCATTTGATTTATTCTAACTTTGCCGTAACAGTTTACCAAGTAAACATTTTTACATGAAAGCTTTAAGTATTCTTTTGTTTCTTACGGGTATTTTGTTTGGGAGTTTAACCGCCCAAACAATAACCGAACTCATGAGCAGGGATAAAATTGCTCAGAACAGAATAGAAACCATTACCCAGTACACTCACCGTTTACAGAACGATAA
The DNA here is from genome assembly GCF_037481895.1 of Tenuifilum sp. Taxonomy (NCBI): domain Bacteria; kingdom Pseudomonadati; phylum Bacteroidota; class Bacteroidia; order Bacteroidales; family Tenuifilaceae; genus Tenuifilum; species Tenuifilum sp. The sequence goes on along the minus strand of NZ_JBBFKU010000009.1, from coordinate 7,121 downwards.
GGTTGATAGTAAGGGTTATAAATCGGTTGAGACCACTTACGACAAGAATGGAAATATTGTGGAAGTTGTTAACTACAAGCCCAATGGAGTAGTTGCCTCGCGGCATTTATATAAGTACGATGGAAGCGGACGAAAAATTGAGTACCAACAGTTCCAGGATCTTCCAAAAAAAGGATTTGCCTTGGCATTCCGTCAAGCTTTTACCTACGACTCTAAAGGCAATAAGCTTACCGAAATAGGTTACGATGGCCAAACAACCTACCGTGTGGCTTACTCCTATTTGCCCGATGGCAAGCAAAAGGATATTACTAAATACTCGGCAAACAATGCTGTGGAGGAGAAATGGGTTTTTGAAAATTCAACCAACAAGGTTAAAATATCAATATATAAGCCTGCCGAAACATTAAGCAAAATCATTGAGCGGACTCTTGATTCACAGGGTCGGGTAATTGATGAAAAAAACCTTACCCCTGCCGGTAAGGAGTTAGGCCGAACAACCTTTACCTATGGCGATGGCGATATGCTATTAACTAAGGTAGAGTACTACGGAGGAGAGCTACGTGCCACCTACGATTATGTTTACGATGAAAAAAAGCAGATGGTTGAGGTTTACATGACTAAACCCGGCGCTAGCAAGATACTTTACAGCTCATACAAGTACGATAAAAACGGCAACCTGCTTGAGGAAAAATGGTACGAGGACGGTGCTTCGGACTATTCGCGGCGCAACTATAAGGTGGATAACCAGGGGAATATCAATGAGGTTGATGCCTACTACTCCGACTACAAGTACCGCGTTGTTTACAGGTACTCCTATAAGTTCTCCAGGTAAAACATGATAACTGATTTATATGCGAAGGGTCTAAAAAGACCCTTTTTTGCTTGCTTCAATATCAATAAATTAATAACTTGCTGGTGTTTTTAAATCAAAGGGGCTGTGAGGCATTATTTAAAATTGTTTCCGTTTTTTGCATTAGCAATTACAAGCATTAGCCTTTTTGCACAGGAAATTGGCCGCTATCCGCTTGTCAACTTCCATCATCGGCAGTATAATGGACATTCGCAGAGCTGGGCAATTACCCAGGACAACAGGGGGATGATTTACGTGGCCAATAATGTTGGTGTAATTGAGTACGATGGCTCCGAATGGAAGCATATTTCAATTAACAATGCCCTTGCCCGATGCCTAGACACCGACCCCACTGGCAGGGTTTGGGTTGGAGGTCAGGATGAGGTTGGATACCTTGCCGCCGATTCGGCTAACTCACTTAAGTACTATTCCCTTTCTAAGCTGTTGCCCGAGCGTTTTGCCAAGCCAGGTCTTATAAGGCAAATCTACCACACCGGGCAGGCTGTTTACTTTTCAACTTTTAAGGCTTTATTTAGAATTAACAGCGATTTAACCGTTAACTACTGGGAGCCCAAAACCCAGTTCCATCGCTCATACTATGTGGATAATTTCATTTTTATTAACCAGCGCGATTACGGCTTAACCTACCTTTATAACGATTCACTGGTAAAAGTACCCGGAACCGAAATTCTTGGTACACAAATGGTTTACACCATCCTGCCATTCGATTACCAGTACTTACTGGTTGGAACGCAAACAAACGGATTTTACCTTCTTAATAAGCAGGCACTAACCACTCGCACCTTACCCACCGATTTTAAAACGCTCATCCCGTTTAAAACATCAAACGATAATTTTTTTATCACCAACAGGATTTACTCTGGAATAATGCTTGACGAGGGACTTTGGGCTATTGGAACCTATTCCGGAGGTGTTGCCATTATCAATCACAGCGGGAAAATTGTAAGAACCATCAGCAAGGAAACCGGACTACAGGACAATACCGCTTGGTATTTATATGTCGATAACTCCAAAAATATTTGGATGGCATTAAATAATGGTATATCGTACTCGCCTTTTCATTCGCAGCTAACAAGTTGGACTGAGCAGGACGGAATAAGCGGGGTTATACAGTCGGCTGTAAATTTCAAGGGAACCATTTACTACTCTTCCAATACGGGTGTCCACGTTAAAACAAATTCGCACTTTGAAAGGGTAAGCGGCATTAACGATTTAGCGTGGGGGCTTTTCATCTACACCGATGAAAGCGGCAAGGAACACTTGCTCTCAGGAACCGCAAACGGAATTTATAGGATTGAAGGAGAAAGAGCTATCCCAGTAACAAGTATTAAAGTAAATGCATACTCCTTTATTAAATCCAAGATTTACCCGGGCATTCTCTATGTTGGCCTTTACGATGGAGTTGGGGTTTTGCAGGAGAACAGGGGCGTATTCACGTTTCTGGGATATTTGTATAGTTCATCCTCTGAAGTTTACAAGGTTACCGAGGATAAAAACGGAGATGTTTGGTTTACTCAGCGCTATAAAGGCATAGGTTTCCTGGATGTAATAAATCCATATGAGCTGATAGCCGAGAAGTATAAAAGTTATTCTTTACCATTTCAACCCAAATGCGATGATATTGCGGTTAACTATATCGATGGGCTTGTGCTGGCAAGCACCGAGGGTGGGCTTTCAAGTTACGATAAGGAAACCGACTCCTTTGTACCCGAAACCATGCTGGGCACTCAGTATGCCAACGGGACTATTGGGTTAAGAATACTGGCATGCGATAGGAATAACGACATCTGGTTTGAAACCTATAGATTTCAGGCAAACCGTAAACTGGAAAGGGTTACCAAGCATGCCGATAAAGCCTACAGGCGTTCCCCTGCCCAGTTTAACCTGATACCGGAGACCATCTTTTTTGATGTTTATACCGATTCCGATAATGTATCGTGGATTTCATCGACCGACGGACTGTTCCGTTTCGATGCCAACGAGCACTTTCCCACCGATCAAATACCTAGGGTATTTATCAGACAGGTATATTCAAAGAAAAAGGGCACGGTTTACGGAGGGTTTTCTTTTGACAGCCTCGCAACTCAACCTTTTGTGCGGGCAAAATCTGTTCAGGTTCAGCAACCTATTGTACTGCCTGCCAGGGTTAACGACCTAATTATCTTTTTCTCCTCGCCCTACTTCCAGCCAAACCACCAACTTCAGTATTCGTACAAGCTTGAAGGTTACGATGATGACTGGAGTCCATGGAATACAAGCAGATTCAAGGAGTACACTAACCTTAAACCCGGCAGTTACCGGTTCATGGTAAAATCAAAAACGCTCCAGGATATCGAAAGCCCGGTTGAGTATTTTCCGTTCACAATTGACCATCCTTTCTACCTAAAGTGGTACGCTTTCATTCTATACCTTGCTTTGGCTGGGTTGATAATATTTGTAATTGTTAGGATTAACACCCGAATATTGAGGGTTTCAAACATCAAGCTGCAGCAGCTCGTCGATGAGCGAACCAAGGAATTAAAGGAGTCGGAGCGAGCACTAACCGAAAAGAACTTACTTCTCCAGCACCAAAAGGAAGAAATCCTCTCGCAGCGCGATGAGCTTGAGGAGCGCAACCGACACATCAACGATAGTATTCAGTATGCTAAAACCATACAGCAGGCTATACTTCCAGACCTTAACACCGTTTTTGCCGACGATTTTGAGCACTTTCTTATTTACCTTCCAAAGGAATTGGTATCGGGCGACTTTTACTGGGTTGCTCAGGTTGGCCCCAAGGGTAGGCCAAACGATAAGCTTTTTATAGCCGTTGTGGATTGTACTGGTCATGGTGTGCCCGGAGCATTCATGTCGTTAATTGGAAGCCGGTTGCTCAGCGAGATTGTTGTTGAGCGCAAAAACCATAACCCTGCCGCTATCCTTACCGAGCTTAACGACGAGGTAAACAAGGCCCTACGGCAGGATGTTAGCGAGAGTTTTGATGGTATGGACGTGGCTTTGTGCCTAATTGAACGCAAATCCGATAATGCCTATGTGGTAACCTTTGCCGGGGCAAACCGCCCTCTTTACTACTGCCTGAAGGGCGATAATAACATGCAAACCCTAAAGGGTAACCGCAAATCCATTGGCAGCGTGCTGCCAGACGTGGAGCAGGAATTCTCAAACTGGCGTATCTCCATGCATGCAGGCGATATACTGGTAATGGCCACCGATGGTATCACTGACCAGAATAACGTTTTGCGTAAAAAGTATACCACCTGCCGCTTACACACATCCATTGTTTCGGCACTGGGTAAACCAATGCCCCAAATGCAAAGCATCATTCTGGACGATTTCCTAAACTTCAAGGCCGACGAACCCCAAAGGGACGATATTACCGTGCTGGGGATAAGGTTTAAGTAGGGATGGTGATAAAAGAATAAAAATTGGTCACGGTTAAGAATACAAGGTGAGTCCTAATTTGAATTACATTTAACCTAGTTCACCCAATTGCTTGTGGGTGCGATAAATGGTATACTTGCAGTTGGTATTGTGTTACTATTTGCTTCCAATACATAAATAAACGCACGCGCCTTAAACGACGCGTGCGAAAAATGGGGAAGTAAAACTTTTAATAACTCCAATAAAAGTTTTAAACAGAATATTAGTGTTAGCTTTTATTTGTTTTACCTTTTGAACCTTTAACGATTAAATATGCAGCTGTGATTATAGCTATTACAAGTAAAGTTATACCTAACGCAGGTCTATAAAAGATCCACGCAATTGCTATAGTAATTAAGGAAAGCCCAAAGGAAACAACTCCTGAAAAAAGAGATAAACCTAAATTTAATAGGTTCCCAAGAAAAGGCAATACGTCAGCCAATACAACAAGTGGTTTAAATATTAGCGATATTCCACCAAACATCATTAAAAATCCAATAAGCCTTAAAATCCAGGTAGTTATTGTATTACCTTTTTGGGCAGAGCTAAACATTTGTTCTGCTGAAACCACGCCCGGCGACACCATTTGAATACTAATGCCCGACTTGGTAGTAAAGGGCTCAAATGTGTTTTTTATTTGCTTGGCGATAATACTATAACGGTTACCAGAATTCACTGTTTTAAAAGAAACCTTAACATCCCCAATTTCTGGATTCGCTGGTTCTCCCTTTCCTATGTAGATTTTTTGAATAATACCATTTCCATGGTTTCCATTTCCTTCGTTAACCATTCTAGCATTCCTATAACTTTGGGAATCAAAGTTATTTATTGGATATGGGGTGAATTCGTTTATTTGAGAAATTAAATCGCCCGATAATATAAAAGCACCTAATTTTGCCTCACTTGCACTTATTGTGTACGGTGAATAGGGAAAACCTGATGGGTTACTATGACCTTCTTTAACCTTAAAATCATCGGAATTAACAACTATGTCAACCCATTTTTTTAAGTATTCGTATGTAGTAGTGGTTTTCTCGCTTCCTCCAATCTGCTTCTCCTTAGTTTCCTTTTCCTCTTCCACCCATTGATACATTTCTACCTCACGTTTAAGCTTTAGAGCGTTGGCTTTAATGTTGAATTCATTATCCCTAAGCGTATCTTGGGTGATTATTATTCCCGATATATGGATCAATTTCCCATCGTTAGCCTCATTTATTGCATCAGGATTTACTGAAATAACCTGGGAGAGTCCTTCCTCTAATCCTTCAGAAGTCCTCACGGCTCGCCCCTCGTTCCACCAAAGTACAACAAAAGAGGCTAGAAATAGAATAACGCCCAGTAAAACTGATTTAATGGAATCAGCTATTCTTGTACCCCAACTTTTAGTTGTGATTTCTGTATAGGATTCATTATTCTCCATAGCAAAATGTTTAAGTTTAGGATTAATGATTACTGTTAATTAAAAAAACCGATGTACTATTGTAATAATCTCAGCAAGCAGTCTGATATTGATTGCATTAAACGACTAATTATAACCTAGGCTGTTTATCTTCATAAAGTTAGTTCCTCGATTATTATTTTATAATGTTTAATCCCCTTCAAAAATTCGGCGAAGTAGAGGACTTCGCCGAGAAGAGGTTTGAGTTTGCAGCAGAAATAGGTTAATAACAATAAATAGCCTCAGAATAACATAAGTAGAATATTAATTTCAAACTAGTTTACCCATTGGTATGTCACTAATTAGTAAATCAAGTTCACCATTTAAAAACTAATTAAGCGGTTTAATGTGAGGCTAAGTGATCCTGTTATTAGTTCTGAAGCACATTTACCAGTTCTGCCAAGCAAGGGTAATTAGTTTGTTTGTTTACTTATAATGACTTGTTTCCAACCAGAATCAGGATCATTACCCTTGGTGTCAAGACCTGCTAAAAACTGCCATACTACCACCCTGGATGTTTCATTTAATGACGCTTCCTGATCAGCTGGCAATGTAACTTCTTTTGTAAACGAATACTCTTTACCCCCTTCAAATACCCCTCCATCTGCAATAATTATTTTTTCATCAAAAAGGATGCTTTCATCTTCCTTTATTTCCTTGCCTTCGTCTGTTTCAACTTCTTCCTTTGTCGTTTCAGTGCAACGGATTTTTAAGTAAACGTTTTTCACTTCAAGAGGATTTTCCCCAACCTTTGCAGTTACATTAACAGTAAGGGGGGCTCCTAAATAGCCATTGGCAACATTAAGTTCAACTTTGGCCGAATTACCAGTAATAAAACTGGTTGCTTTCTTTAATTTGTCAAATAGTCCCATAGTATTAGGTTTAAAAGTTAATAACTAAAAACATTCACTTAAGGTAGCTTAAAACTCGAATTATATTGTATAAGTAACTTTTTTATTCATTTATGCAACACAATGTATCAATTTCATTACGCCCTAACTTAATGTAATTAGGGATACCTAGTGATTTAATCTATAACTCTTTCTCTCCCTATATTCTTTGTGGCTAAATTAAAAAAAAATGACAACTTCAAAACAGCCCCTCGCTAAAAAAGTGAATGTTTGCACCGGCAAACGCTTTAAAATTACCTATTGCATTGATGGTAGTGAGGACTTCAATTTTGCAATAAATTCATCTTTTAGTAGATTTTGCTGAAGAAGTTGTGTTCCTACTTCCGTTGCAGAATCACATCCGTCCAAAATAAAATTTTGTAGGTAAAAAATGGGAGTTGGAAATATCCCCGTTAAGGGATAGTTTTACATTGACCAAAAAACCAACTCCCATGGTAAAGTTAACGCTTTTTTCCCAAATCACCAGCCTTATACCCCGGCA